>JAGVVW010000031.1 GCA_018304635.1 Candidatus Aenigmatarchaeota archaeon | reverse complement strand
GGAACCGGATACTTAATCAGGAAATCAAAACTGAAACATGATGTATCAGGTTTACAATGAAAGCCTCCTGATAGTGTTTTCTAACATCGTGTTTATTTTCGGTAAATCAGAATTTTCAAGCATTAGAGATATTTCTGTACACCCCAGCAGAATTATTAATTTGAGATAAAATTTTCCGGTTGACTCAGGATCGATACCACCAAGCATGCCAATCCGTGTCATAGCAATTCACCTCGTAGTGGTTTGATGATATTATTTAAAACTAATGATACAGACCTTTTTTTCATCCATCTTTCTGAAAGATGAAGGTATTCCTCTGTCTGGTTGCCTAAAGCTTCTGCTGCTGCATTTCCCATTTGACAGAAATACATGTTTGCATTCTTTGGTCCAAGCATAAGCCTTGCTTTAATTGTATACAATTCGTCATCTATCATAATTCTTTGACCACCTTTCCTGTCTGTCGGTACATAATGAACTACAGATACAGGGTATCTTGTTCCTAAAGAATATGCAGGTGAAAGGTAATAATAATCCAAATATATTCCTATGATCTCTGCTATTGAATCATACTGCAATTCTTTTTCAGGACCCACCTTTGCTTCAAATCCATTTTCAGCCATGAAACGCATACACGCAAGTTCATTCAGTGCATATCTCATAGGATCTGGATCATTTCTTCTTTTTTCAGGTACTGTTTCAAATAACTCTTTATGTAAACCATTACACGTGTTTCTCATATCTTCATGGATATCTCTATACGCAGAGCCATGCATAAAATCAGAGCATAGCATTGTTCTATAGTCTATATCATAAACTAACGACAATCTATCAAACATTTTCTGAAGTTCTGATGTATATTTTTTTACATTTTCTGGATTCATTCCATTCATTATCTGAAATTCATCAGCTATTAGTATTGTCAACGGAACATCTCTTCCTGTTAAGGCTATCTGTACCATATCTATAGGAATCCTGTCGTAAGGCGGTATGCCTATGAATGACCTTTTGTTTTCATACCTTTCTGTTTTGCTCATAAGCAATGAGTTATACATCTTAAATCATCTCCGTAGATTTCAGAGCATAAACCTTATTGCGCATATCAGAGAAAGAGTTGTTTTCAATAATAAGTCCGCTATGTATTACAGAGCCAGGGACAATTCCCCAAAAAGTCAGAACTAGTTCTGCCATTTTTACTTAGATTAATCTGGGCATCAAAGCCCTGTTCCATTGGTACGGCATCATCTCACCTTTTTTCTTTACTATACCATCTTCGACAAAGTATATAAAATCAGCTGATATGTGCAATATATTGTGAATTATGAAATATAAGTCATGCAATTATATATATAAAGTTTTCTTTACAAAATCTATTGATAACTGCATAATTTTATTTTGCATTCAAAATACCATGGTATTTTATTTAGGAGAGTTTTCAAAATGGCGAAAGACAAAACAGCGCTTATCAGGGAATTGATGAATAAACCCGAATTTATTCGGAATATAGGTATTGCAGCTCACATTGACCATGGTAAAACAACATTAACAGATTCACTAGTAGCTGGAGCTGGAATGATGTCAGAAGAACTAGCTGGAAAACAGTTATTTACAGATTTTGATAAGCAGGAACAGGAGAGGGGAATCACAATTTTCTCTGCCAATGTTTCAATGGTTCATGAATTTGATGACAACGACTATCTTATTAACTTAATTGATACACCCGGCCATGTTGATTTTGGTGGTGATGTTACCAGAGCAATGAGAGCTGTGGATGGCGCTGTTATTCTGGCATGTGCTGTAGAGGGTTGTATGCCTCAGACTGAAACTGTTATAAGACAGGCATTAAAAGAGCGGGTAAAGCCTGTTTTATTTATCAATAAAGTTGACAGACTTATCAGAGAGCTGAAGTTGACACCGGAACAAATGCAGGAAAGATTTATGAATATAATTAAAAATGTAAATCAGCTGATCCAAAAATATGTTGAAAAAGAATACCAGGAAAAATGGCTTGTCCGTGTTGAAGACGGTTCGGTTGCTTTTGGTTCTGCTTATAAAAAATGGGCGATTTCAGTTCCTTATATGATGAAGAATAAGATAACATTCAGAGACATTATTGAGTATTGTTCAACAGAAAAGGATGATGAACTTTCGAAAAGAGCGCCGCTGCACAAGATTCTTTTGAACATGGTTATAAAACATCTTCCATCTCCGGATGTATCACAAAGATACAGGATTCCTAAGATATGGAAAGGTGATATAGATTCTGACATAGGAAAAAGTATGATTAACATGGATACAAATGGGAAACTTGTTATGGTGGTTACAAAAGTTATACCAGATCCGCATGCAGGTATTATTGCAACTGCCCGTGTATTCTGTGGAAAAATCACCAAAGGCGAAGAAGTAAAATTAATTACAAATCACGTAATCCGGAGAGTTCAGCAGGTTTCAGTTTATAAAGGTCCGCAAAGAATTCAAATGGAAAGCATTCCAGCTGGAAATATCGTTGGACTTGTAGGATTGGCTGAAGCTTCTTCCGGCGAAACAATCTGCGAAAAAGATTTTGATATTCATCCCTTTGAAAGCATAAAACATATATTTGATCCGGTTGTTACAAAAAGCATTGAGCCTGCTGATCCCAAGGACCTTCCAAAATTAATTACATTTCTCAAGCAGGTTTCAAGAGAGGATCCGACACTCGCAGTCAGTATTAATGAAGAAACCGGTGAATATCTAGTTTCCGGATTAGGTGAATTGCACATTGACGCAAAAATCGAGAGACCTTTAATAGAAAAAGGAATTGATGTCAAGGCATCACAGCCTATAGTTGTCTACAGGGAAACTGTAAGAGAGCAAAGCCCGGAAATTGAAGGAAAATCCAGTAATAAGCACAATAGGTTTTATCTTACAATTGAACCCATGGAATCTGAATTATATGATGCATTAGCACAGGGAAAAATTGACTGGGATATGTTTAAAAAAGACCCGAAAAAAGCTTCACCTTTGCTTCAAGAACATGGGTTGGGAAAAGAAGAATCCAAAAAAGTTGTTACAATCTACAATCGAAACATACTAATAGATGCAACAAAAGGCATACAATATCTTAATGAAACAATGGAACTTATTACAGAAGCTTTCAAGCGCTTTTGTGATACAGGCCCGCTGGGACGTGAGCCGTGTTCAAACCTGAAGATAAAATTATGGGATGCCAAGCTTCATGAAGATGCTATTCACCGCGGTCCAGCACAGGTTATACCTGCTATAAAACAAGCACTGGAAGAATGCATGTTTAAGGCAAAGCCTACATTACTTGAGCCTGTACAAACTATCAGGCTGGATTCTCCAGAAGAAATGATGGGAAATGCAATGAATCAGGTTCAAAACAGGCGAGGCCAGATTTTGGATACAACTGTTGAATTGGGTGCAGCCATAATACATGCAAAAATTCCTGTTGCAGAAATGTTCGGATTTGAAGCTGCATTGAAAAGCGCAACAGGCGGCAAAGGATTTTATTCATTAGTTGATGTTACATTTGAAAAAATTCCTGAAGAATTAAAACAGCAGGCAGTTAAAAGAATTAGGGACAGAAAAGGACTACGAGTTGAAGCAGAGAGCGAAGAATAATACAAAAATCACAGTGTTAGATGCCGTTGATTCTTTGTTTATTAGCCCGATGATAAGCTGATTTCATAGACTTTGAAAAATTATTTACCCGCCTATTTTTCCATCATCATTTAAATCATATTTTCCAGGTACATTAATGATTTCACCGGGTTGAATTTTTTTAACACTCGCCTTATCAAGTCCTGTTTTCCTCATTATTTCATCTGTCATTTTCAAAACCCGAAGCTCTTCTTCCTGCGTTCTTCTTCTGCCAAGATATTCCTGACTAAGATCAAGTTCATCAACAACATGACCATATATTGTATCTTTTTCTCCTAATTCAAGTGTAGCTGTCATCTGCTGGTTTCTTTGTCTGGCTTCTTCCGAATAATGATTTTTCTGGTCTATCATTCCAGTTACAAGTTTTCCCATAAGATACAGTGATAAGCCAGTTGCTATTAAGCAACCGCAACTACTGCGCTTTCTTCGCAATGGAAACACCATCATATTTCCACCTCGTGCCTGAGAAGTATATTTAGGAAGTTCTCTGGTTACCATGTCATCCATATTTTGTTGACCATATCTTATCAAAACTACTGAAATATTATCATGACCACCGTTGTTATTAGCTCTTTCTACTAAAGCATCTACAGCAGTACGTTCTCCTCCAATAACAAGGTCAAGAATTTTATTATCATCAACCATACCTGTTAAACCATCGCTGCATAAGAGCATGTAATCTCCTGAGTTTAATGTCCCAGGATATTCATCAACATACATATCGTCACTGCCAACTGAATTTGTAAGAACATTGCTCATTTTTCCACCAAGATTGTGATCTCTTGTTAATTGCTCTATTCTATATTGTCCTGATTCATCCTTATTGATTCTGTATGCTCTGCTGTCGCCAACATGAGCTATTTCATAATGACCATCAGAATTGATTCTAACAGCTGTTGCTGTGCTGTGGGAATGCGGATATTCATCCATTACTCTTTGATTAGCTGATTTTATCATTTCAGCTAAATGACCATCAGAATCCTGAAATTCATTATCAATAATACCACTTGCCTTATCTCCATTAGCATGTCCACCAGCACCATCAGCAACCCACGCTATCAAATATTTATCCGTGTCATTTATTCTATAACCGCATCTGTCTTCATTGTTTGGCCTTCGTCTGCCTACGTCACTCTGACAGTTAACATTAAACAAGTTTTCTGTTTCATAGTTTGTATTCATCGAACCACCACACGATATTAACTATCATATAGTAGTCATAATAGTATATAAAGGTTTGGATTATATAAAGATAAAATCAAGTATGTTTTTTAAGCATTCCAGCAAGGCTTTTTTGAACTTCCCTGTTTACTGTAGGTTCAAAATAGCTGGAAAGAATGGAGTATTCCCGCTCACGTTCTTTTTTTAACTTTTCAAGGCTGACTGATTTTTCCTTAAGTTCATTTATCTTGCTGTTCAGGTCATGAATTTCTTTTTCCAGTTTTTGGAGTTCAGCCCTGAAATGGGCTTCAATATCCATGATAATTATATAACTTCTGGAAATTAAAAAGACTAAATACTCAAAAATATCCAGTAAACCAGAACATTGACAATCGTAAGAGGAATTCCGATTCTGGCAAATTCCCAGAATGTCAAAGTTTCGCCTGCTTTTTCAGCATTCTGAATTATTATTACATTACTTGCAGCTCCAAGAATAAACAAATTTCCAGCAATAGTGCTGCTGGCTGCCAAAGCCATCATCTCTTTTGTTGTCGAACCTGCCTGAATTAGTATTGGAAGATAGAGAGCAACTAACGGAACATTGGATATCAGCTGACTCAGAATAATACTTATTACAAGAATCATTGAAACAGAAGTTATTTCTATGTTACTGTTTTCTATAACAGTTTGAAAGACTCCGCTGTTCCAGACACTTTGCATGAGAATAAACATCGATGCAAAGAAAATAAGTGTATACCAGTCTATATTTTTAACTATTTCAATTCGTTTTGAGCTCAATGCCAGTATTGGAAATGAGGATATCAAGGCAATATACGTTAATCTGAAATCAAAGTTGAAATTCATAAATATTGATACAATTTTCAACGCTATCAAAGATATTATAAGGAATAAGGAAATTTTGCATAACATAGCCAGTTTTCTGTCATTAATTGGCTCGGATGTATGATCCAGTATTTTGCTTTTCATATGGTCTTTATAGTAAAATCTTATAATCATGAATGCTAGAAAAAGGTTTATGATTGTGGGCAACAAAAGATATTTTATGAATGTTATAAAAGGGTTTTGCAGGTTTCCATTCATTGCAATAAGAAGATTTTGCGGATTTCCAATCGGACTCATTACACTACCTATAGTAATTGCGAATGCAAGAGAAAGTAGGAGAATTTTTGCGAGGATATTATGTTGTTTTGCAAGAAGCAGCATAACAGGTGTTCCTATAATTGCGAGAGTGTCATTCATTAAGAATGCTGAAGCAAAACCCATGCCAAAAAAAATAAACAGCAGCAACAAATCTGCAGACGCCGCGTTCTTGAAAAATTTATATGATAAATGAGACAAATAACCGCTTTCTTCCAATGCATGACCAATTACGAACATACCAAATAAAAACAGCATTACGTCGATGTTTATTGATTTTATCGCATCTATTGGAGTTATCTGCAATGTAAGCAAAACAGCTAGTGCCCCTAAAAGCATTATTTGCCATATCTGCAATTTAATATTACCTATACGCCTGACTGCAATCAGTACGAAAACCATGGCTAGAACTATTATTGGGATTATTACCATGGTTTAAAATTATGGCAATGACTTATAAAAATCTTTATATACCATTCAAATACAATTTTATTCAGGTGGTTTTATAGCTGCGTTTCTTATTCCAACGAGTCCGGAAATGATATTGGCGCTGTTGATAGATGCAATGATAGCGTTTTTAGGAATCATTGTAGCAGATAAAATAATTGCACATAAAATAGAAGCCAAACGGGCTTTGATACTTGCCTTTATTGCATATTTTGCTGTGCCTGTTGCTGTTTTTCTTATTTCACCTATAATTACATCATTAGGCGTTCCGGAAATAGTTAATATGATATTCTTTGCCTACATGCTACCGTTGATTATATGGATAGTTTTAAGTGAACTGATCATAGATGCTGGTATTAAAGAAAAACTTATAATTGCTGGCATAGCATTTGCGATCTATACAGTACTGACAGTATCTGGAGTTGTTTATATGATTCTAAGTTCTGTAGCAGGAATATGATTATCACAAACGAGAACTTTGATTAACCTCTGAATTTTGTTTCTGTAAATTTAGGATTTATGACGAAGCCATTTTCTGGTTCTGATATCTGAAAAATTTTTGCTGTCATAATTTTTTCTACTACTTTGCCGAACAATGCTGTTGCTGAAGCATCAGTGATTTTGAAATAATATTCTTGTCCAGGCACCACATTTTCTTTTATCACAACTGGCTTATAAAATAAGTTTCTGCCAATAAAACAATTCTTTCCCGGCTTGAATTCATCTACAAGAACCTGACCTGACCATCCTATCCATTTTTTGTTTTTTTCAAGTGAAAGCTTTTCAACCAAAAGACTCAGTATTTTTGTGCGTTCTTTAACCAAATCACTCGGCAGAGGCTTCATTTTTCTGGCTTCTGTATTTGGCCGGCTTGCAAAAGCAGAGACATTTACAAAATCCGGTTTTATTTTTTTTAATAATTCAGTTGTCTGCTTAAAATCTTCCTCTGTTTCATCTGGAAAGCCTGCTATAATATCTGTCCAAAGCGTGAGTCTGGAAAAGTTTTTTACAATTTCCAGAAAACTATCTATATCCTGCCCGCGCCTCATTTTTTTAAGAATTTCAGGAGAGCCTGACTGGATAGGCAGGTGAAGAAATTTGAATACACGGAAATCATTATAGATATTGTGCATTTCACTGTAAAAATTTTTCATATGATCAGGATTCATCATACCCAGACGGATAAAATAATCTCCATTTACCTCATTCAAAACATTCTTTAGCAATTTAGGCAGATTTTTTCCTCCACCATAACTGGAAATATCCTGGCCCGTTATCCAGAATTCTTTTACACCCTTTTTCAGGGCGCACTTCATTTGTTTTATAATCTGACTTTCTGGATACGAAACAAGGTTTCCTTTTGCGATTTTCGTGCTCACCCTTCAGTTTTCTAACAATCTTTCCTTTCAAAATTTCATTGCACGTTTCAGATATTTCATTTATTCTTTTTGTGCCAAGCAAAGAAATTCTGCTGTCAAATGCATCTGGATTTGCATCAGCCAGGCATCCGGTAACAAGAATTTTTCTATCTTGTTTCAGCAGTACATCAACATAAGAAAGAATTTTGTTCTCTGTAACGTTTTTCACAGAGCAGGAAACTATAACAACGATGTCTGAATTAATCTCGCTGATGATTTCAAATCCAGTACTCTTCAACAGACCTGCTATGATTTCGCTGTCATTCTGGCTGCTAGCGCAGCCGTATGTTTTGATAAAAACAGAGGGCATAGATTTTCCTTGGCTGGAAAATTTATAAAAACCACGATAGATAAATTATTTCATAGTAACTTAAGCCACCGGAGGGAATTGAACCCCCAACCTTCTGATCTCTTGCGGTCATCTCGGATCATAAAAACAATCTTCGCTCGTTAATGTTTTTATTTTATGTTCCTTCCCAAGATCAGAGATACAACTTCTTAAACCAAAATTTCTTTTCGTTAACGTTTTTCTTTTTTTACAAAAAGAAAGGGCTTTGTCAGATGCTCTGCCAGGTTGAGCTACAGTGGCATGTTTATTATAGATGCATTTGCTGATTTAAATTTCTTTTTACGGCAAAAGATTTTTATAGTTTTGATGTTCAGTTATGAAAATGTCAAAACAAAATAATGGGTACGATGCAGAAGCATTTAGGAAACTTAGAAGAACCAGAGATCCTAAATTACGAGATAAAATTATATTAGATTATGAGTATTTTGCACGGGCATCAGTAATAAAATATGCTAGACAACACGATATATATGATCCGGATATTATTGAAGATCTTCAGGAAGAAGGTGTTATTGGCTTAATTCGTGCAATAGATAAATTCGATCCTAATAAAGGAGTAGTAATTACAACATATGCCCATCCCTATGTAATTGGTGCTGCTGTACATTGGCTAAGGGATAAGAAAAAAATTATTCATATTCCCGCAAACATTCAAGATGCTGCCCAGAGATTAAAAAAGATCGAAGGATGTAAACTGCCGGATGGCAGAAAATTAAGCAGCAAATCTATGGAACACGAAGAATATGTGAATGCTGCAGCAGATTATACATCCCTGACTCTGTTGCAAGTTGAAGAAGCATTGAGATTCATTGACGGTGAATATGATGTGAGCCAGCTTGAACATACACCTTATACAGATGATAATGGTGATGATCGTAGTGAAGATTTTAATGAAACACTGTCTTTTAAGGATTCTGAATTTGACAATGTTGCAGCAAGGGATTTGATAGCAGATATATCAGGGGATGATGAACAGGTTGAATATATTCTTACAAAGTATATTTTAGATGATGAAACATTTGATGAAATTGGTTCTGAACTTAAATTGACTGGATCGCGTATATCTCAAATATTTAGGCGTTCTATATCTGCATGGAAAAATAGACAAAGAACAAAATATGGAGAAGTAAGATATTAATTTGTCTCGTACTATAGATATCATTTTTCAATCCCATCACTTGATAGGGGGATTGAAAAAAACATGACTGAAATTTTTCAGACTTATTATAGTAGGTTCGAATAATGTTGAAACTTTATCAACTGAACATATTATTATTTTCTTCTTAATTCCATCACGTTAATCTGCCTTATTGTTCTATGTCGCTCTTCATAATCCAAAAACGGAAAATTATGCGCAATTTTATATTTTTCCAGTGGGTCAATTATATGCAAGCCGGTTTTTTCTGCAAGAATCTTCATGTCAATTCCTATCTGGCCTGATTCAGTTTCAAAACATGGGGTTACCATTACTATTTTTCCATCTGGTTTCAGAACATTAGTCATTTCCTTCAGTGATGTTTCATAGAGACTGCTGAGATTTTTAAGAATTCTTTCAGCTTCCCTGAATTTTGGGTTGCGTTTTAAAGCTGGACCAAGGTCAGGCTCAGTCACAATCAGGCCAGCCTGTTCATTGAAGAATGTAGAGATTTTTCTGGCATCACCATGCTTTATTTTATCTCCAACACTGTCAATTTTAATTCTGTATTCTTTTTTAATCCATTTCAGGTTTTTAATGCATGCTTCAATGCATTTCCTGTCAGTGTCCAGTCCGCGGACATCGAAACCCATCATAGCAGCTTCCTGTAAAATACTGCCTGTGCCGCAGAAAGGATCAAGAAGTATACCGTTTTTAATTCCAGAAAGATTTATCATAATTCTGCACAGTCGTGGAGGTATTGAATACATTGATCGCTGTTCCGGACGTCCAATATCTCTTTTTTTGAATTCAAATGGGTTATGAACATAGAGGGTTTTTCCTAAATATATCCTATCTCCTGCTTTGCATAATAAAAGCTCAATGGAATTTTCAAGAATTCTATTTTTTACAATATCTGTATGGGTCATATTTAATTTGCATCGGGATTCAATTCCCTGACGCTTTAATTCATCTGTTATAAAATCCGCATCATTGCTAAAACAGCTAATGCTGAAAAAAGATTTGTCCGGAACATTCTTAAATAATTCCATGCAGTTTTCCTGAACATATTTTTCCAAGTCTTCGGAGGCAAGAACACACCCTATTTTAAGCATGCCGCCAAGATTTTTCATTAAAATGTTTACAGGAAGTTGATGTGTTTCAATAATGCAGAATTCATTCATGTTTTCTACGATTCTAAATTCACACCGGACCTCTAAATATGCTATCAGCTCTGCCAACGAGAGTATTGGATTTTTGCCGAGGATAAAGATAAACTGATTCATAAATATATACCGAAGGACATGATTAAATAAACTTATAATTACGCAATTTTGTTATTTAGCTGATAGTTCATGAGTATTCCCATTTTGTCAATACGCCGTTCCTGCAGATACTGGTAGCTCCAGCCATTGTTCCTGTGCATTCTGCTGATTTATCAATACTTGCAGGAGCACATGTCATTTCCTTGTAAACTTCTGATATTCTGGCATTTAATTCAGCATCTGTAAAATCTGCAGTTTTGGCATTATCACACGCACAAACCAAAACATCAACAATAGCATTGTGCTGGACTTTGTAAGGTTCTGGTGTGCATGTTGTCTGATTACCACAAAGTGAAGACTCAATTTCTTTCGAATATGTGTTCCAGCATGATTTACACTCACCAATTTCAGTGCATTGGTTACCCATTGTGCTACCACTAAAATAAAGTATTAGCAATACAAATACAATAACTGCAATAACAATAAACCCTGTTTTCATATAGTTATTTCTTTATCAGGAGTCTTAAAGTTTTGATGTTATAGAGTATTTTATTCCAGCCATTGTCAGGAAAAAAACTATATTAACGATGATGTAGTAATAAATTTTCATTATTTTTTCACAAAAATACCAAAAAGTATTTATATAAGATTTTGCTAAGTTATTGATAACTGCGATTAAATTATAAAATTAAATATGGCAGTTATCGATATACAAACTGCATTGTATATCTTATAAATCGCAGTTTAGTATATAGCAGAACTCGACTATTGAATTATCTGTTGGTAGCAGATATTTCATTTCAATTAATCTGTTGGTATCAGATTTATTGAATGCATTTGAATGAATGATTGTGGATGATTCAGGTTACTTCTTAGAGGAATATATGTCAGGATATTTAAAAAGCATTGTGGTATTTTGACGTATATATTCAAAAATATAGAAAGAGGAGGAATAGCAATGGAAGAGGATTTTAGTAGTCATCAGGCAAAAATCGTAGTTTTCGGCTGTGGTGGTGGAGGATCAAATACCATTAATCGGCTGACAAATATAGGAGTTGGAGGAGCTAAGACAATAGCTGCGAACACCGATGCAAGGCACTTGAAAATGGTTAATGCCCATAAAAAAATTTTGATTGGAAAAGACCTTACCAGAGGACTAGGTGCTGGTGGATATGCTGAAGTTGGAAAAAAAGCAGCTGAAGAAAGCAGAGAAATAATCAAAGAAGAATTGAAAGATGCTGACCTAGTTTTTGTGACTTGCGGACTTGGGGGTGGAACAGGAACTGGCTCATCACCGGTTGTAGCTAAGCTTGCCAAGGAACAGGGTGCAATTGTAATAGGCGCTGTAACATTGCCTTTTAAGATCGAAGGCTCAAGAATCATGAAAGCAGAAGATGGCCTGGTTAAATTACGGGAAGTATGCGATACTGTTATCGTAATAGAAAACCAGAAACTTCTCCAGCTGGCTGGCAATAAGCCTTTAACAGAAGCATTTGGAGTTGCAGACAATCTGATAGCTACAATGATAAAGGGTATAACAGAGACAATTTCACAGCCATCGCTTGTTAATCTGGACTATGCAGATGTAAGAGCTATTATGAAAAGCGGTGGTGTTGCAACAGTAGGTGTTGGTATGGCTGATTCAGTTGCAGATAATCGTGCTTTGACAGCTGTTAACAAGGCATTAAGCAACCCATTATTAGATGTGGACTATACAGGTGCGACAGGAGCTCTGATTCAGGTAATAGGTGGCGACGATATGACGCTGGATGAAATTAACCTGGTTGGAGAAAGAGTTGCAGAAAACATGGATCCAAAAGCAACAGTTATGTGGGGTGCACGTGTATCACCGGAATTCAAGGACAAGCTTCAGGTTATCTGTATTGTAACCGGAGTTAAGTCAACGAACATATTAGGTACACGATCCAGAGGCGAAATGATGGAAGAAAGAGCAGAACGATATTCAAGCGAACTTGGAATTCCAGTAGTGTGCTAAAGCCTTTTTCTTCTGTTTCAAAAGAAGAAAGACTCGACGCACGAAGTGCGTCTCGTGTTTTTCAGAAACAATGTTTCCGAAAAAAAGCCCTTGGGAAAAAGAAGAAAATATTTTAGGCGGCCGTGAAAAAAAGAAAATGATGGCAGAATTCTGCCTTTTCTGTTTTTTCCGCAGTTGTGCCGCCTTTTTTATTGTAAATTTAATTTGTTTGTAGAATGATTATAGGCATTTCAATATTTCCTATCAGGTGGAGCTGCTTTACCATGTCTTTTTAAGGGTTCTGTAACTATCATGGTTTCATCAATGTTAAAATCTGGATAAGCTTCAGGTTTATATGGCATATCTCGGAATGGTCTACCATTAAGATAGCTACCGAAATCTATTACCTCATCTATGGTTATGAGTTCTGTTAACACTTCTTCTTCGATATCATGGATTTGATATTGACCTATCAAACAAGGTCCGGGTGGCATAGCTAATAGAAAATATTTTTGATCCTTGTCAGCAAATCCTACAACGTGTCTATTCATACAACCAGCGCTGCAAGCTACTTTTAAAACATACCCGGCATTGTCCATTACTGGATAAATAATTTTTCTATCATGATCTGATAATGGTGGTAATATAGCCAAACCCAATTCATATTCATTCATTAGAAACAGATATTCAAATCCTTCTGGTAGTGGCAGTGGTCTGTACGAGTTTGTTACGATAATTCGTGCCAAAGAACCTTCATCAGTCACATAACTTCTGAATAATTCAGGTTTTTCATGTAAATTTAATCCTCTGTCTGTAGACAAGTTATATGTTTCTTGTTCATATCTCTGGACTATTCTTTCTATTTTAATATCCGGCTTGTTTCCGGTGATTACAAACATATCAGGAACAATAATCATAATTTTACTGATTCTATGAAAGCATAAAAAACCATGCCGAGGGCGGGTAATCCTAATCCCAACGCTAATTTTTAGATAATAGGCGAAGCCCAAAATTTTTCTTTCTTTTTCAAGGGTTTCTTTCTTCATTAAAGAAAGAAAGGCTTTTTCGAACCCGCGGCCTCTACGTATCTCAGCGCTATCACGTTTTTTTCTCATTGCCTGAAAAGGCTTGAAGCTCATAACTCGCGTATGAGCGTAGCGCTCTACCCCTGAGCTACCCCGGCATAAAAAACACCTGCATGTTTTTTATAATAAATACTCAGGCAAAAACAGTTAAAAAGATTTGATTCATACTGACAATATTGTAAAATTGGATAAAAGTTAATGCATTCTATGATTTAATTATTTTAAAGTAACTATGTATTTAAAGATTAGCGTAGCTGCTGTGTTGCATAAATAATATCTTCATCACCCAGTTTATGCATGAAGCCTTTCTTTTGCGTATTTTTTCATCCTATCGTATAGCCAAAACCTCATTTC
>JAGVVW010000030.1 GCA_018304635.1 Candidatus Aenigmatarchaeota archaeon | reverse complement strand
TTAAGGGAACACCGCACAATTAATTAGTCAATACTTATAAACTCGTGAGTACATATATTCTTGTATGGAAAAAGGCAATATTTTGCGTGAATGGGTTCAACTTCTTGAAGATGTTAATGAAGTACAAAGAAGAAGAGCTGCTGCTATTAAAGCCATAGAAATGGGACGCGGAGGAATTTCTAAAGTTCATGAAGCTACCGGAATGTCTAGAGACACAATTAGAAAAGGAATCAATGAAGTTGGGTCAGGTATAGGAATCCCAAAAAGATTACGGAAAAAGGGAGCAGGCAGAAAAAAAATCAAAGATAAGAATTCCAATCTAAAAAAAGACTTTGATAAAATAATGGAAGAAAATACTGCCGGCAACCCCATGAAAACTATAAAGTGGACTAACAAGTCCACTTACGCTATTGCAAATGCCTTAGAAAGAAAAGGGCATTCTATATCTGAAGATACGGTTGGTAGAATGCTAAAGGAAGATAAATACTCACTCCAGACAAATAAGAAAATGTATGAGGGAAAATCACACGCTGATAGAGATGCACAATTCCATTACATCAATGAGCAGGCAAATAAATTTCTTCGTAAAAGGCAGCCCATCATTTCAGTTGACACAAAAAAGAAAGAGCTAATAGGCAATTTCAAGAATGCAGGCAAAACATGGCGAAAGAAAGGCAAGCCAGAAGAGGTGAATGTATACGATTTTCCAACGCTTGCTAATGGAAAAGCAGTTCCGTACGGAGCTTATGACATTGCTCTCAACAAAGGGTTTGTCAATGTAGGCATCAGCAGTGATACTGCTGAGTTTGCTGTAGAAAGCATACGCCAATGGTGGAAGCAGTTGGGAAAGAAGCATTATCCAAAGGCAAAAGAATTGCTCATCACAGCAGATTCCGGTGGAAGCAACGGCCATCGTAATCGTGGATGGAAATGTTTCCTAAACAAGTTCGCAAAAGAAACAGGATTCAAAATAACCGTGCTCCACTTTCCTCCTGCAACAAGCAAATGGAACAAGATTGAACACATATTATTTTCATTCATCAGCAAAAATTGGAGAGGAAAACCTCTCGTAAATTATCAAGTTATAATAAACTTCATAAAAAACACAAAAACGAAAGAAGGACTAGAAGTGTTTGCGCGCCTTGACAGAAAAAAATACATGAAGGGAAGAAAGTTTTCGGATAAGGAAATGGAAAATATAAATATCATGTATCATGAATTTCATCCTGAATGGAATTATACAATCACTCCAAAATGACTAACTTATTTTGCGGTAATCACTAACAGGGACGAAGAGCTGGGAATTTTGAACAGGCGGTATATCAGCAAAAAACCGGAATTCATTATAGTATACGGAAGAAGGCGTGTTGGGAAAACCGGACTGGTCGCACAGTTTATAAAAAACAAGCCTGCTATATTTTTTTTAGCTGAAGAAAAAAAGGACATGGAAAATTTAAAAGACATGCAGATTGAAATGAAAAATTTTCTAAATGACAGCGAGTTCGGTCTGATAAACTTCAGCGACTGGTATGAATTGTTCGGGGGATTCATAAAAAGAACTAAGCGTAGATGCATAATTGTTATAGATGAATTCCCTCATCTTGTTGAGCAAAATTCCAGTGTGCCATCCCAATTCCAGAAAATATGGGATATGAACCTCGGAAAATCTAATGTTGTTCTTATTTTAATAGGTTCTTCTACAGGTATGATGGAAAAACTGCCGGGAAGCAAGTCACCATTATACGGCAGAAGAACAGGACAGTTGGAAGTAAAACCCATTCCTCTTGCAGAAATCAACAGGTTCTTTCCAAAATATGATATGCAAGATATTATACGTGTATATGGATGCACAGACAGCATACCGTTATATCTTGTACAATTTTCAGACAACGATTCTTTTTATAATAATCTGAAAAACAATTTTTTATATAGAGACCGTATGCTTTATAATGAAGCAGAAATCCTCCTGAAACAGGAGTTCAGGGAGTCTGCAAATTATTTTTCAATACTGAAAGCAATAGCTTTCGGTTATACAAAAAACAATGAAATTGCAGATTACGCAGATATTGAAAAAAGCATTGTGTCAAAATACCTGCAAAACCTTGGGCAAATAAGAATAATAAAAAAAGAGTATCCTGTGACAGAAAGAAAGGAAAAAATAAAAAGCGCGCGATACGTTTTTACGGACAATTATTTCAGGTTCTGGTTCAGGTTTATATATCCTAACAGAACTCTCATAGAAAAGGGAGAAGCAAGAGCTGTTGAGGAAATTATAAAAAAAGACTATAATTCTTATCTTGGTATTGTTTTTGAAAAAGTTTCAGAAGAATTTTTGTGGAAAGTTAAACCCATTAAACCCACAAAACTTGGCAGATGGTGGCATAAGGATAAAGAAATTGACGTTGTTGCTCTCAACGAACAAACCAGAGACATCCTTTTTGCAGAATGCAAATGGCAGGACGGAGTGAATGCTGAAAAAATTCTGGCAGAGCTCAAAGAAAAAGCAAAATACGTAGAATGGATTAATGACAAAAGAAAAGAGCATTACACTGTTTTTGCAAAGTCATTCAATAAACGAATAAAAGAACAGGAAGGCGCGAAAGTTTATTGTTACGACCTAAGTGACATGGAGAAAGTGTTGAGGAAAAATTGATTTTGTTCTCCTATAAAATTTTGCATTTTACAGAAGAAATGAACATCGAAGAGCCATTGAAAATTATTTTCAGTTGAGTTTTTTCATTTCCCTCACTCAAAAAAACAGTCTTCTTACACACCCTCTTTTCTCAGCGTCGGGAACATTATTACATCGCGGATAGACTGGGAATTTGTCAAAAGCATTATCAATCTGTCAATGCCGATGCCAAGACCACTTGTTGGCGGCATGCCGTATTCCAAAGCGCGAACAAAGTCTGTGTCT
This sequence comes from Candidatus Aenigmatarchaeota archaeon, assembly GCA_018304635.1. GTDB lineage: Archaea > Aenigmatarchaeota > Aenigmatarchaeia > GW2011-AR5 > JACRMX01 > JAGVVW01. The sequence goes on along the minus strand of JAGVVW010000030.1, from coordinate 20,630 downwards.
GTTTGCTGAGCTTCTTTATCACCTTCAGCTCTTTGTTTTGCCTGTTCTTTGAATCTTTCAGCCTGTTCAATCGGATCATTCAGCTCTGAATATGCGTTCGCATATTCAATTCCGTGAATTATTAATTCAAACCGTTCTGTAAGTTTCGGATTGTCTGGCTTTTGCTTTGCCAACGGCGAGATTTCTGTTGGGAAATCTATTATGAATGTCGGCTGAATGATTTTCGGTTCAACTTCTTCGAAAATTTTTTCAACTATTTTTCCCCATGCCATACTTTCTGCGTCTTTGATGCCAATTTTAACTGCTTTTTTTCTCAATTCCTCAAGAGGCATATCCACATTAATGTTCAGGTATTGCATAATTGCATCTTTCATTGTAAGCCTTTTCCACGGTGGTTCGAAATTCAGGTCCAAATTCTTATATTTTATAACAAACGAGCTATTTATTTTCTTTATGAGCATACTTATCAGCTCTTCAGTGAGTTTCATATTGTCATTATAATCTGCATATGCCCAGTAGGATTCCATCATCGTAAATTCCGGGTTATGTTTTGTATCTATACCTTCATTTCTGAAGTTCCTGCAGATTTCATAAACTTTTTCAAAACCACCTACAATTGCGCGCTTAAGATAGAGTTCAGGTGAAATGCTCAAATAAAGATCCATATCCAGTGCATTGTGATGAGTAACAAATGGCTCAGCAAATGCACCGCCATAAATCGGCTGCAGTGTGGGGGTTGTTATTTCTACAAAACCTTTTTTTTGCATAAAACCGCGGATTTCTGCAAGTATCATTGACCGCTGAACAAAGACTTTTCTTACATCAGGGTTTATTATCATATCCGCATATCTCTGGCGATAGCGTATTTCAGTGTCTTTTAATCCATGCCATTCACTCGGCAACGGGCGCAGAGATTTACACAATAATTCATACGATTTTACCCAGATAGTTAATTCATTTGTAGCTGACCTGAAAATATAGCCACTGGTACCGATAAAATCGCCAATGTTAAGCAGTTCAATAAATTCAAAATTCTTTTTTCCAAGTGTGTTCAATTCAAGAAGAATTTGCATTTTTTCTGATGAGTCTTCAATATCAATGAAAATGAGCTTCCCGTGTTTTCTTATTGATTTTATTCTTCCAGCTACTGAAAAAATATCTTTTTCGCGCTTCTCATTTTTCGGAAGATCTTTATATTTTTCTAGAATTTCTGCTATTGAACATGAGCGTTCATATTTATGGCCGAACGGATAAATTCCTAAATTTTTTATATGTTCCAGCTTTTTTTCCCGTTCCTGCATAATTTCTTCAATGTTTTGCATTGTAATAATTGGCAGACAAAGTTTTTAAAAAACAGCCTTTTTGGAGAATTGATATTGTATCCTACCAAAAGCGTTGACGGAAAATATTATTTCTACAGAGACAACCCTTTTGGAGACTATAAGCACAACCCTACCAAAAGTCTGACGACGAGAAACCGAGAGATGCAGCAAAGCTGCATCAAGTCTGAAAAAATATTACAGCCTTTTTGGAGATTTGTGTTTATGAAATTTTTATTTATTATCTACCAAAAACCCTGGGGAAACATATTACAGCCTTTTTGGAGAAATAGAATTCGGAAAATGCCATCCTCCTCAGTAATAGTTACCATTCATATAAATAAGCTATGAAATTATATATATCTATGTTTGATGTGATAATTTTTCTGATATTTATAGCAGCTGTAGCTTTGCTTGTCTGGAAGGACAGGAAAAATTTTAAATTAGAAGGACTTATACTTATGCGAAGAACGCAGAAAAGCAAAAAAACAATTGACAACATTGCTATGAAAGCCCCGAAAATATGGAACGCGATTGCAATTATAGGGATAGTTACAGCTGTAATTGGTATGGTCGCGACGCTGATTTTATTGATATTCGTTGCACAACAAGTTGGGCATGGTGCAGATGGAGTAAAGCTTATCTTGCCGGCGCCTGCACATTCAGAAACAACACCCGGGCTTTTGCTGATACCGTGGTGGGTATGGATCATTGCTATTACTGCGATAGTAATACCACACGAGCTTATGCATGGAATTATATGCAGGGTTGAGAAAATTCCGATAAAATCCGTGGGTTGGGGATTTTTTTTGTTTATTCCTGTTGCATTTGTTGAGCCGGATGAGGAGAAGCTGAAAAAAGCAAAAAGCAGAACAAGAATGAAGGTTGGTGCTGCCGGGCCTTTTGCAAACATACTTGTTTTTATTGTGATAACAATTCTGTTGATACCTGTTATTATGTATGTGAGTTCTATTGAAGTAAAGGGAGTTATTCCATCTGGTGTTATGAAAGGATATCCTGCTGAAATAATTAATTTTTCAAGTGGCCCTTCATTTTTATCGCCGCTGAATAGTGGAGAAGCTATAATTAAAATAAACAATGAAGAGATTAATTCACTGAATTCAATATCCAGTATACTGGAAAAAATAAAACCCGGAACGGTTATAGATGTTGAAACAACTAAGGGTGTTTACAAAATAAAAACTGCGGAGAATCCTTCTAATAAAACCAGCTCTTTTATCGGCGTAACCGGTCCTTTTAAGCCGTATGTTAAAGCTAAAATCGGCGGCGATGTTCCAATAATTCTGTTGAATCTTTTGAATACTATAGCTGTCCTTAGCCTTGGCGTTGCAATGATAAACCTGCTTCCAGGAACAATATTGGATGGAGGCATGGTTTTCAAGGAAATTTTACGCCGCTTTATCAAAACAGAAAGCAGGCTGATCAATGTTATGCGGGGAATAAGCATCTTTATTCTACTACTTATTTTATATGATTTAGTTGGTCCGCTGTTATATAGTGTTGGAATATAAATTGTGGTAGTTGATAATATGGTGGAATGGTCATGAATAATATGCCACTTCTGTTATTAATTATCTGGATCATTCTTTTCAGTTCGTTAATTTTTATCATTCCCATTTTTCTAGAGAAAAAACACAATGAGATTAAATCAGAACAGTTCCAAGAAAATACTGATGAGTTTAATTATTCTCAACAATCCGAAATTTTCAATCAATCAAATGTTTCAGAAATTGAGTTTCAGGATATCAATGATACGGGTGTGTTAGTGTATAATTTACGCATAGACTCCAACCCGAAAGGTGCAATATTCTCCTTAGTGCCCGTAACAACGAAAGATGATGAAATAGTTGATGAATCCTATTCTGGTTTGACCCCCTTCTCGATTTATGGTCTGCGTGCTGGTGTATATTTTCTTGGAATGAAGTTATCAGGATATGCAGACTATTCCAATGATACCATTATGATCGACAAAAATACTAAAAACGATATTTACGTTCAATTGAATCCACTGGAGGAGCCATCAGATGATGAACCATCAGAAGACGTGGTTGAAGTTCCTATCATATATGAACAAACCATGACATGCGAACTCAACGAGATGATTCGCGCGGCTCAGGAAGAGGGACAAAATTTCCTTGAATTGCCTGCTGCAACATGTATTGTCCAAGAACCAATAAATATTCCAGTCAACTTTAGCATATATGGTACTCAGCAAGAAACCATCCTGATTGCTGGTAGTCCATTATCCTCAATACTGATTCTTAATGGCTCGACGGGTGAGGTTGGAAATAATGTAATAAAAAACATAGTTCTTGATGGTAATGCAGCTGCTCTCATAGGTATATCTATCGTTGGGAGGTCTAATGTGTTGTTAGAAGACATAAAAATAACCCACGTTCGAAGACAAGCAGTGAATATCGTTGGCGGAAAAAACTGGGTGGACATGAACACGTTACAGGAATTAACAGAAATTTGTCCGGGAATCGATACAGATGGTATTTTATCACCTAGAAACAAGGATGTGGATAAATTATATAAGATTCTCATTGATTGTCCTGCGTTCCCGGAGTATGTTCAGCAAATAGCTAAAAACATCATATTGAGACGAATAGTGATAATTGACAGTTTTCTGGACAACAACATCCAAAATGATGAAACAAACGACAAATACAGTGGACTGATAAACGCGCAATTGGTACATAATATCTCAATATCTGAATCTTACATAGAAGGGAAAAATAGTTATGGTATAAAGATTTTTTGGTGGGGTACTTTTTCCCAAATATTCGGAAATACGGTGAAGATAATTAAAGAAAAAGACAAGAATATAAGTTTTTCACTTGGAATAGAAGTATGGAATGGTGGGCCATTCTCAAAGATTTTCAATAATAACGTTACTAGGTGGATATCGATTGATAGATCTCCACACACAGAAGTTTACCGCAATAACGTGATTCATGCCATAGGTCAAAACAGTATTGGAATAGAAGCGGTTTATTCAGATGACTCACAAATCTATGAGAACACTATAACTGGTGCAAGCGTTGGAATATCTATAGATACTGGAAATGAAAACGTGGTTTTGCAGGACAATGTTATTTTCAATTCGACTAACTATGGTATTCAGTTAGTACATGGTAATCGTGCGCAGCAGAAAAACATTTCAATAATTAGTAATCATATAGAAAACGTAGGGGAAAATGAAGCTGGCTTCAATAAAAGAGGAATTTTCCTCAATAACAACATAACGGATTCATTAGTGGAAGGAAACACTGTATCCAACATTGGAGGAAGTGCGATATATTTATTGAGAACAAATAATATTTTGGTAAAGAATAATATAATACATTGTTTTAACATGAAACCGATACCAACGGGAACAGAGAGGGCGATATACCTTAATAACGCTGAGAGAACCATTTTGGAGAACAACGAAATAAGTTCCTGTGAAGATGTTGACTAATCATTTATTAAACTGTAGTTTAACTTTAGTACGACTAAAATTAAACTGTAGTTTAACTTTAGTAAAAGTTTAAATAGTCTACGACTATAATTTCTATATGTATATAGAACGTGAAATTAAAGATAAATTTAAAAAAGTAGCAAATGTTTACTCAGTTGTAACGCTGGTAGGAGCACGACAAGCAGGGAAAACAACTTTTCTGAAGGAACAAATCAAGCAATTAAATTCATCATATTTGTTATTTGATGATCCTGATATAAGGGAACTGTTTGAAGAGGACATAAAAAAATTTGAAAAACAGAATATTGAAGGTCATGATATATCTGTTTTGGATGAGGTACAGTATTGTAATGATGCCGGTAAAAAACTAAAATACCTGGCAGATGTAGGTAGAAAAATTTGGATAACATCTTCTTCTGAAATTGTTTTGAGTAGAGATGTTTTATCATATCTTGTTGGCAGAGTTTCTATTATAAGACTTTATCCATTTTCTATACAGGAATTTTTGAATTTAAAGGATCAGAAAGAGCTAACACCACAAATTCTTGAAAGAGTTGTGTGGGAACACGCTACCTTTGGTGGTTATCCCAAGGTCACACTCGTTGAAGACATTGAGCTTAAAAAAACTATTTTAAAGGATCTCTATGATACAATGATTCTTAAGGATATAGCCAGAGTATTTTCCATAGAAGATTTGAAATCTCTTGAGAATTTTGTCAAATATTTATCTTTAAACATAGGAGGATTAATATCCTATGAAAATATTTCAAAGGATATCAAACTTTCTTTTCAAAGCTTAAAGAAATATCTGGATGCAATGGAAAAAAGCTATCTCATAGCAAGGGTGCTACCATTCTATACGAATAAGATAAAAGAAATCACAAAGCAACCCAAGATATATTTCATAGACACAGGATTAAGAAATGCTATATCAAAAAATTTCGGTTCTGCTGTTGACGGAAAAGTTTTTGAAAATTATGTCTTTTCAGAATTGATGAAATCAGGGTTCTATCCTAAATATTGGAGGACAAAGTCAAAAGCAGAAGTTGATTTTGTCATTGAAAAAGAAAATGAAATCATCCCGATAGAAGTAAAATTAAATAATGCGATGTTTACAATAGAAAGAAGTTTGCGTTCGTTTATAGATACGTATAAACCGAAGCAGGCATTGGTAGTTTATTATAGTGGTAAAGGCGGGACAATAACTATAAATGGCTGTAAAATTAGTTTCGTTAATATTCTAGAAATGAGGAAAATATTGCGAATTGCGTAATAGAGTGCCTACTTTTTTCTTTTAGAAAAAAAGTGGCTCTGAAGCTACCCAAGCAGTCATCTGTAATCATACTGGGACGGTTTCATCATCGCCTTTGAGTATTCTGTTGTATCTTTTTAAATCCTTTCGAAAACCATTATACTAAACTACGTAGCTTATGTGGTAGTTAAAAAATTTCATATAGCGGAGTAGAGCAGCCTGGAGTGCTCATCGGGCCCATAACCCGAAGGCCGGTGGTTCAAAACAATCTTTTTCTTTTCAAAACATCAATAAAAAAGAAAAAGATGGGAAATTCCACCCTCCGCTATATCGTCCGAATATCACAGGCAGCAGCTATAAAAAGCTTTCCTGCCTAATCTTTATTATGGTTAGAAAAAGTTATGGACCCAGACGTGGGACCAGAAGAAAATTAAGAGCTAAAACACCCTTTAGAATACGTGATTATCTCCGAACCTATGAAATAGGCGATAGAGTGAATGTAGTTCTGAATTCACGTGAAAGAATGGTTCATCCGAGATTTTATGGTAAAACAGGAACTGTTGTAGAAAAAAGAGGCCGGGCATATGTTGTAAATATACGCGACAGTAAGATGATGAAAACAATAGTTCTAAAGCCAGAGCATCTGACTAAAGCCAACGCATAAAGGGAGAAAGAAAATTCATTGAGTATTGATTATGAAAACTGAAAAATAATACACAAAATCCGAACCAAAAAGACAATAGTATTTCAAAGGGAGGTATAAATATGGAGGGAGGTATAAATATGGAGGGAGGTATAATATGGAAATAGTATCTGAAGAGCTTGTCTCTGTTCCAGAGGCAAAGGAAATAATGGTGAAGAGATCTAAAGAGCGGGAACTTGTCTACGAACAGAATATCTGTTCTGAATTCTTGAATAAAATCGTAAGGCTGTCATCTGATAAAGCAAATCATATGGCTGAAGAATTGAAATCGATAATTATACTTAAGCCAAGATATATTATACTTATAATTGATATGATGCCTGATACAGAAGAAGAGGTTGAAGTATTATTCAGCAAAGAAAGAACTAATTTGAAAAAAGAAGAAATTAATCAGATCATAAATATTGTGAAGAAATATAAATAGGAAATATATTTTGGATGGGGAATAAATTGAATCAGATGGGAAGAAATCATATGGAGATATTAGGCGAGGAGAAATTGAATCTAGGCGAGGAGAAATTGAATCAGGAAAGCTCGAATGAGAGGAAATTTCCAGCATTTATAAATGAGGTGTTTCATAGTGAAAGAAGAAAATTGTATTATATTAGATTTCCTACCCACGGGCTATTCCAATAGAAGACATCCTGAACCTATTGCACAGGCTGTTGGCTGCAAATATTTCTCTCTTTTGGAAATTGTTCCAAAAGATGATGTTATTCTGAAACCTGATCAAATAGTTTACATAGGCGAAGGAAAAAGAGAAGAAGTGAAATTTATAAAAGACAGCATCAGTTACGATACTCTTACAAATGCTGCCAGATCCATGCTTGAAGGTGTTTTGGAATATATTGTCAAACAAAATGAAGTGCAGATAATAGAATTCTTCAACAAGGCTTCAATGATAACACCTAGAATGCATCAGATGCAACTGATTCCGGGAATAGGAAAAAAACATCTGGTTGATATGTTAAACGAAAGAAGAAAAAAGCCATTTGAAAACTTCAAAGATTTATCAAGTCGCGTCCGGATGTTTCCTGATCCTGAAAAAGCTATTATGAGAAGAATAATGGATGAGCTCAAAGGTGAGCAGAAATATTATTTGTTTGTAAGTAAGGCGAAGAAGAGATAACTTGGTTTGGTATTTATAGAATCATCTTATTTGAGAACGAAATTACTACATTTTTCATTTCCCTCACTTGATAGGGGAAATAAAAAATTAAATCGTTATAATCCTGATTTTAAACACCGTTCTGGTTTTAAATAGCATCATTGAAAATTATTTTTATGCGGCATGGAAAAGAACATTATGCAGAGCAATATGATAAGGTTATTGAGCTTTATAACAAAGGTATGGAAATCAGAGAAATTGCTCTTCAAATAGGAATAAGCTATTCTGCTGTTTATCACTGGGTTCGCGGACTAAGAAAACCTGAAAAAGGAAACCCTACAGAATTTGTAGAATTATTATTAAAGAACGGGCCCATGAGTCAGAAAGATATTTGCGAAATTTTTCCAAAACACAACGAAGTATATCTTATATGCTGCAGACGGGGATTTTCTGTGAAGCGCATTCAGCTTGGAAAAAAATACAGAGATTACAGCACATGGTATTATCTCAAAGGGCAGGAACATGAAATCTCTGATAAAATAAATGAAGTTTTACAGAAATATAAAGAAGTCCGGAAAAAACTGAAAGAGATGCTGGATATATAGTTTCGGTTGCTTTCAATCTGTTGAAAAAGCGGATTCAATGTCCCGAAGACCTTATGGTCTTCGAAGATGCCCATTTTCAACATAGCCAAAATGCATATATGTTATTCATAAGTTGTGAATAATTATCTGAAATGATAAAATTTCCTTATAGATTTTATTCACTAAACGTGAATATATATTGAAAAACCGAATTACATGCCTAAATTGCCTGTATATTCTGGATGCTAATACTATGTGTTGTATTAGAACTTCCAGATAGTAGTATTATTCATAAGTTGTGAATGTTTTATATTCTGGAAATACGAATGAAATTTTGCAAAAATCATATGTGATAATCTTTATATACCGATTGTGAACAAATATTCTTTAGATGTGAATGATATTGGAAATTGGGTGTACAATAGTTTAGTGGTGGAGTTGTAGTGATGGAAATGGTGTCAAAAACAGCTGTTTCTATATTGAATACTTTACTGCAGAATTTCCCCCGAAAATACAATATCAACCAGATTGCTCGTTTAATTGACATGAGCGTTGGTGGTGTTCATCGCACACTCAAAAAACTTGTCAGCGATAATATACTTTTAAATGAGCAAATAGGCAATGCCTTGTTTTACAAGCTTAACCTGGAAAATGAAGAATGCATGAAAATGCTTGAGACTATAGAAGTGCAGAAGAAAATCGATGTTCTTTCCAGAGATTATGAATTAAAAACAGCTGTTACTTCGTTTAAAAACAATATCCTTAATAAGGCTTTGGATCGCATTTTAGCTGTATTTCTATTTAGCAATTCGGATATTCTTATTTTAACGTCAAATCTGAACAAACAGCAGTTTACCGAGCTGGAGAAAGAGCTGGAGAATGATATCTCAAAGCTTAAAACCAAAAAAATTTCAGCTATAATACTCACTTTGAATGTTTTCGAGACTCATTTACAGACCAGAAGCGGTTTTTACAAGAAATTGTGGAAAAATGGGGTTATTTTGTATGGCGAATCTTTTTTGTTTCATGAATTAATCAGAGGTTTTAGCAGTGAATAGGGGTGCAATGAACAAAGGGCTGATACAACTGTATGCAGGCATAGGTATCCTTTTAGTCATAGGCCTTGTTGTAGCATACCCGAACATGACAGCGTATATTGCAATGGATGAACCTTACACAAAATACGAAAATAAAATAACTATTGAGGCTGAAGAAAATGAAACAATTCATATTGTGTTTAATAAATTCAAGCCCCCAATCTGCGATGACGGGATTTACATTACAGATGGCGTATCGCCGGTCTATTTCAATACATTAAATGAGATTTATTCTGATGGGAAATGTCATGAAACTGATATTGTGTTATTATCTTCTTATGAAAATGCAATTACAGGTCTTGTTGCTGAGGGTGGTTATGAAACTTCCACCACGATTTTCATTACGACTTCAACATTAACAGAAGATATTATTTCTACAGAGACAACCCTTTTGGAAACTACAACAACCCTACCAGAAGAAACCAGAACAACATTTGAGCTTCCTCAAACGATTATTTTGGAAATAACAACAACTACTTTCACAGAAACAGCCACGTCATTAGAAAACCCATCTATTACGCTACAAGAAACAGATACGACAATACTTTTGCCGGAAACCACTACTTCCAGCAATCCTGAAACTACGACAACTTTAGAAAATCCATTAGTTACACTACAGGAAACTACCACTACATTTCCAGAAACCACAACACTTCTTTTGCCGGAGACCACCACTTCCAGCAATTCTGAAACTACGACAACTTTAGAAAATCCATTAGTTACACTACAGGAAACTACCACTACATTTCCAGAAACCACAACACTTCTTTTGCCGGAGACTACCACTTCCAGCAATTCTGAGACCACAACAACACTTTTGGAAACTACGAGTACAACTCTTCCAGAATCTACTGAAACAACAATCACAAAACCAAAAAAAACGTATTACATCTACTACGGGCTTATTGAAAATCTTCCTCCGATTTCCAGTCTGCCCGATACAGTAAAGATAAAGACAGGCCAAACATTTCTGTTAAACCTAAATAATTATTTCAGCGATCCTAATGGAGATGAGCTGACATACAAATCTGAATCAGACCTGATGTTTGAATTAAATAGCCAATGGCTGAATGTTTATAACAGTTCATCTGGAGGGCGCATAATTATAACAGCTTCTGATAATTACTCCATTACAACAGATGAAACTGAAATAATCTATATGCCAAACATACCCCCAATTGCTATAAAAAGTATTTCAAATATAACAATTGAAAACAAAAAGCCTGTAACACTAAATCTGGATGATTACTTTACTGACGATGACGGTGATGTTCTAACATATACATATGAAATTTTTGAAAATCCCGAAAATAATAACGATGTCACTGTTACTATATCAGGCTCAATTGCTGATGTTTTCTCAGAATCGAACGGCACCCTGATTTTCGCTGCGTCTGACGGATATGATTCTGTTACGAGTAATGCGGTTTTTGTCAAATCTTATAAAATACCTGTTATACATAAATCCATTTCCGAACTGATTCAGGGAAAAGCTGTTATCGGCAAGCCTGTAAAATGGAAAAAAACAGTTAGTGCTGTAAACAATGAAACAGTTTATAAAAACATGACAATAAGTACGACTGTCCCGGATATTGCATTCAATATTGTGGTAAAAGATGCTGATACGAATAAAGAACTATCAGAAGATCAGGTAAAAATAGTAGATGATAACGGTGTCAGGAATATTCAGGAAACCCATATAGAAATAAAAGAACAAACGGTTCCTGTTCCACTAGCAATGATTACTGCCAGTGTGCTTGATGGTGTTGCTGATCACGACAACCCTGAATCTGAAATCCAAAATCCTGCAAAAAATGAAGATATGATTGTAATTGATGTGCAGGCAAATCCCAGCGAAACAATTTCCTATGAAATCGAATATCAGACACCTGCTCCAACAATTACAGAATCCGGATTTATGCAGGACGGAAGCAAAATCAAAAAAGATATAATTGTTTCGGGTCCTGAAGTTTACGATGATGGCGAACTTGTTCATTATACAGATGTCCTGTCATATTCGGAAATTCCCAGAAGTGAAGGAGTAAAGCTTTTCCACGGCATTGTAGATGTTACAAATAATCCTGAATACGATGTTCAGATAATTGATGATAATGAAGAATATTATCTTATATGGAATGTGCCGCACCTGTCAGATCAGGATTTCAGCATTCTCATAGATATGAATATTCTTACTGTGCAGAGCTTTCCTGCTTTGCACGGAGATTGGGATGTAAAATTTAAAACCGAAGGCATCGGCGATCTTTACATCACAGGCGTGAACACGACAATGGCAGAAAAGCCGGAAGATAATTACGCTACAACTGATGATATTGATTTCAAAACTTTGAAATGTGGCAATAATGTTGTTGGTGACGATGAAGGCGGGGATGTATTCTATCTTGTCCCGTATAATGAACCGAAGCAGCAGGGATTTCCGGGTATTTTCATGTATGCTATTATAGCTGTGATTGTTTTTTCGCTTTTTGCCGGGACAATGCGCGGATTTTCCTTCAAGTGGGATCTGAAATATTTTACAAGTTTCTTTTCAGGCTTTGGCAATGAAAAAACACCTGAAAATTCATACAGACAGGATTCCGTTACTCATAGCTTTTTGCGTTTCTGGAAGTCTGTCCAGAGCAATCCCAGTGTAACAAAAAAACCAGATGATAAAAGCAGGTTTATAAATTCTGCGCTTGATGAGTGTAATATATCAGTAACCATCAAAAATGACAAAACCAATGCAACAGCTATTAATCCTAATCCAACTATTTGTAAAACTCCTGATAATTTTTTCATTCAAACACCCTGGATTTTGTCCATTAAAAGTCCTGCAGCAGCACCTACGGCAAGTCCGGCTAACACACTTAACTCAATTCCATATCCAAAACCTAAATTTAACAAAAATGTTGTAAAAACTACAAATAATACACCGACAACAACAGATAGACCATCCTTTGGTATCATGTATAATATTTATACAGAAAATTATTTAAAACAAATACCCAATTCGTGGATAAAAATAAAATGCCGTGGACTAAAGTCCATGGCATTTATTTCACATTCTTATATTCATCCAAAAAATTCCAGTCAAACTTTCCTGCGATGTCTGAAATCCGACCAGACCAGATCGAATTTGGTTCGTATAGATTCAAACCGAACTCTCATTTCCACAAACAATGCCAATATGCCAGTTGCTATTAAGTTCGATACTGATAGTTCTGGTGGCGAATGTATAACTCCAGATGTCATAAGTATTGTAAGTAATATTCCAGCTACAAGCAATCCCCACCCTATTATTTCCAGTGATATTAGTATCCCCTGTTTCATTGAATCACCTTACAACCTGTTTGTTGCGAGTCCTGCAATAATTCCTATAACGATACCAATAAATGCACTCAATTCAAGTCTGTATCCAAATGAAAGGTTCAGCAACAATGTAACTATCACTACAAGTGATGCACCGATAATAACAGACCTGACCTCGTTGGATACCATGTATAATATTTATACAGAAAATTATTTAAAACAAATACCTACGTCGTTGGTTTTAAATAATCAGCTAAATTCGAAAATTGAAAGAAGTCTCGGGAAATCAACTTCAGGTCGATGTGTTTTTGATAATTGCCCTGTTCAGTACAGCAGCAATGGCACAGGCTTTAATTTTTCTGTTGTCGGGTCAACTTCAAACCCGAGTGATTGCAGCACGACAACGCCAAGCAGGACCTTGTCTATAAAGTCAGATATCCAGACAGAAAAAGCATCTTCTTTGCCACAAAGTTTTATATATGCTCTGCCTCTGTCGAGCTTTACAATACCTGCACCTGTTCTTACATATTCTGTTCGTATAGGTTCAATACCTAGTTTGTCTGCAAGTTGTTTAGGCAATGTTGTCAAGGTTGCACCTGTATCAACCAGTGCCTTAACTTTTTCGGAATGTTTGCCGTTCATGTCAGATATTTCGATGTCAACTATTGTATGCCCCATAAGATATAATTATGTTGAAACTTTAAATAGTTATGTATATAATCCCACACTATTGGATTTAAATAGATTAATGAGTAATGGAAATAATAAAGAAGAAAAAAAGCGATCTTCGCATAACCAGTTTGATGTCGAAGCATCGTTCAATGCACCAAGGTTTGCTACCAGGTATAATGCTGAAATGTATGGGATAGAAACATATGGTGGAAATATTGTAAATCAAATAAATCCAAATAACTTCAATAACTCATTAGTCGTGTGCACTTTAACGCCATATCTTTCCAGTATTCCCAACCTTTTCTCATTAGACCATAAACCCGTTTCATATCCTTTACTTTTGAACCAGAACACCAGAGCTGCGTATGGAGCATCTTTAATATGCGAAGATAATATTTTAGATGCCTTTACGCCGAAATCTTTAAATTTCTCATCTGGAATAAAATCTACAAACAGATTTAAGTCCTCCACAACTTCTTTGAATTCTGGTATGGAAATTCTGGAATACCCACAAATCTTATCCCTGTTTTTGAGCAATTCTTTGAATCCAAATAATGGAGAGTATAACTCAAACATATCAAAAGAAGTGATTAATTCTCTAGTTGTGGAATCTTTTTTGAAAAATGAGAATAGAATGTTCATATCCACAACCAATCTCATCTATAACCACCCTTTCTTTTTCCATTCCTCGGCAACGCCTTCCTTCGTTTTATCTCCCAATAACAAACACTCCTCCTCTGTTAATGTGGAATGTTTCAGAATCTCATCCAATCTTTTGAGAAGCAATTCTTTGGCCAATCTAAGTCTCACTACAGATTTAATATCCTCTCTTAGTTCTGACATTGTTTCAGATTTCGAATTTCAGCCGGTCTCTGAAGTTTATGATAATTGGGAAGAATATGGAAATAATATTATTTACTCTGTTCAGTATAACAGCAATGGCACAGGCTTTAATTTTTCTGTTGTCGGGTCAACTTCAAATCCAAGTTTTTGCAGAACTTCGTCAGTATTTAAAACTTCAGCAAAACCTGTTTTTTTCATAGATTCCTTAAGTTCTTTGTCATTTGACCATACAGAACAACCGTATGCTTTAGCTAATGCTGTAAATGGAAAGTCATTTGCTGGAGATTTCTTTTTTGCTTCTTTAAGCCATGGCTTGAACTCAGATTTTGGTATAACTTCAATTCTTTCTTCCAATACATTCAAGAATTTTTCAAATTCTTCTACTGATCTATGCGTTCTCTTAACTAGCACTGCTCTGTTGCGTTCAAATTCTTCGAATAATTTCTCTGGTGCTATTAAATGCAGTCTATCTGAAAGTATTAATTTAGCATTGACACCATCTTTTATAACAGATGCAAATAAAATATTAGAATCAACTATCAGTGTTAATGCCAATACCATTTACCCGTACCACCTGGACAGTTTTTTATTCACTTCTTTACCTAGCCTGACTGCTTCTTCTTCTGTCATTTCAGATTCAGAGGCAAAGAATTCCAAAAATGCAAGCTTTTCCAGTTTTTCTGACACTGCTTTTCTGAGCACAGCTGACCAATTAATTTCTGGAAACCTTTCCATTCTTCCTTTCATATCTTCCGGTAGTTCTAATCCAGCCATAACAATCACCTATAACATTGCGGCATTTGCCTGTGATAATATTGCAGATAATGATTTAAAACCTTATCAGTACAGCAGCAATGGCACAGATTTTAATTTCTCTGTTGTCGGGTCAACTTCAAATCCAAGTGACTGCAGTACGACATCAACCAGAGCTTTAACTTTTTCGGAATGTTTGCCATTCATGTCAGATAATTCAATATCCTATGAGAATTCCAAACCCACCAGTTTTGAGAGCTCTTTAGAATTAAACACCTTGACTCTACCCTGTTGTTTGAATGCTTTTTCATCTGACCAGATCGGACAGTTTAATGCTATTGCTAAAGCAAAATATGGATCATCCTTGATCTGTTTACCGTGTGGAGAAATCTTGTTAGCTTCTGGTAAAAACTTTTCGTATTCCGATTTTGGAGCGACGTCCAGAACTTCACATAACAGAATAAAAGCGATTTTAAATTCGTTTTCATTAAGTCCGGAATATTTACAAATCCTTGGTCCGAGTGACCAAAGTTCGTCTAATTCATATTCAGGAACAATCAGTTTCACTCCTTTCAAATATAGCAGCTCGAACAGATTCCTTGTGAAAGATTCTGCTTTAAAAACAGAGAATACAACACAGGAATTGACTACTAATTCCATTTTATCGCCTCACAGGCCGTGCCTTTTGGCTACTCTTTCCTTTAATTCCTGCGCGAGTTCCAAAGCCTTCTCTTCAGTTAACTTGCTTTTCTTCAGTAAGATATCAGCTACTTTAAATAGCATCAATTCCCTTATTTTATCTTCAACAGCTTCTCTAAACAATGCCTGTGTTGATGGGTTTTTGATGTCATCTCCGAGTATTTTAGCCATACTATCAGGAACTTCTACTACAGATTTCGAATTTCAGCCGGTCTCTGAAGTTTATGATAATTGGGAAGAATATGGAAATAATATTATTTACTCTGTTCAGTATAACAGCAATGGCACAGATTTTAATTTCTCTGTTGTCGGGTCAACTTCAAATCCAAGTGACTGCAGCACGACAACGCCAAGTAGGACCTTGTCTATAAAGTCAGATATCCAGACCATAAATGGCCCTTCTTTTTCATATACTTTTATCCATGCATGGCCCTGCTCAATTTTTACAATACCTGCACCTGTTCTTACACACTCTGTCTTCACGGATTCAATTCCGAGCTTGTCTGCAAGTGACTTGGGAAGTGTTGTTAAGGTTGCACCTGTATCAACCAGTGCCTTAACTTTTTCGGAATGTTTGCCGTTCATGTCAGATATTTCTATTTCAACTATTGTGTGTCCCATAAGATATAATTACAGTGAAACCTTAAATAGTTATATATATAAACCCACAACGTTGGTTTTAAATAGATTAATGAGTAATGGAAATAATAATAATAATTTTAAAGCTGATTGGGATAGCGAATGTAGCATAACCAGGGAGTGCGCCAAGGTTTGCCACCTTGGTGGCACGGGTTCGAATCATGTAAATTCTGACCAGAATGATAAAAAAGAAAAAACGCCGGTTCAAACAGAGTGGCTAAATGAACTACCTATAAACCAGCAGACACCCCGCATAGTAAATACTACAATCCCAGGTTTTTGCAGAACTTCGTCAGTATTTAAAACTTCAGCAAAACCTGTTTTTTTCATAAATACCATTTACTCGTACCACCTGGACAGTTTTTTATTCACTTCTTTGCCCAGCCTGACTGTTTCTTCTGTCATTTCGGACTCAGATGCAAAGAATTCCAACCCAGCCATCTCAATCACCTATGGTATCGCGGCATTTGCCTGTGATAATATTGCAGATTATTACTTTCTATATTTTCTGAATTCAGACCATAGAAGATCCAGTTTAGATTCAATGTTGTTTAATTTGAGTCTAACTTCACTCAAACCCCTGAATTCAGACCACAATAAACCTATTTTAACCCGGCTTTCTACTACCAGAACAAGTACACCCGTCGTCAGAAGGTTATTCAACAAAAGCTCTGGTGGTGAATGTACAAATCCAAGAGCCATTAATAAACCAAAGAACAAACTTACTGCTATCATTCCCCATCCGATTATTTCCAAGAAACCCAGATTTTTCATTCAATCACCCCGTATTTTATTTCCTATAAATAATATTTCCATAGAAAACTATTTAAATTTAAATCCTACTTGGTTGGATTTAAATTCGGAATTTTCTTCCTACAAAACACAGTCAGGCGAAACTGGTGCCTGTGATAATATTGCAGACGATGATTTAAGGCCTTATGATTCATTTTCTTTGAATTCTGGTATGGAAATTCTGGAATACCCACAAATCTTATTCCTGTTTTTGAGCAATTCTTTGAATCCAAATAATGGGGAGTATAACTCAAATATATCAAAAGAAGTGATTAATTCTCTGATATTAAATTATAAGGCACGGAATTATTTAAAGGGCGATCATCATTTTACATATTCCATATCTTCTTCGGACTTGAGAATAACAACCATTCCCTTCAAGTCTGAATATTTTTTCAACAATTTAGATACCGCTTCTTTCTGCATTTTCAAGTCATTGGGGGAAATTCTCAGTAAGACAATTCCAAAATGCTCAGAGGATGAGTATACAGGAAACTCTAAAAAATCAGAGTCCCGAGAAATAAGCGTTCGTTTCTCGTTCACAGCTAACCTAAAAACTTCACCATTTTTGATGGCTTTGGGAGATAATTTTACTTCATATCCTAATTTGATGAGAAATGAAAATAGTCCTCTATGTACATTTTCATCCAACAAAAATTTCATTTTACGCATACTCAGTGACCAACCCAAAGCCTTTTTCAGTAAGCTTAACAGCAAAATTCAGGGCAGCTTTGATATGACTTTCAGTCAAAGACGGATATGCTTCAATAATTTCTTTGATGCTGGTTCCTGCTTCAAGCATTTCCAGAACCAAAGAGACCATGATTCTTGTGTCTTTGAAAGTCGGCTTCCCATGACAGATTTCAGAGTCAACAACAATATATTTATTGATTTCAATTCTCATACAATCACCTATGGTATCGCGGCATTTGCCTGTGATAATATTGCAGATAATGATTTAAAACCTTATGATTCATTTTCCCAAGATGACAGAAACATCACAGGGAGTGAGTATAATCCCACACTATTGGATTTAAATAGATTAATGAGTAATGGAAATAAGAAAGAAAAATGCGGGTTCAATCAGATCCAGAAAAACAACACCCGACAAACGGATGACCCCACGAGATTAATTAAATATAGTAAACAAAACTATAAAAATATTTCGATGGATAAAGCCGGGTTGGCGAAATCGAAAGACGCATCTTCGATGCGTCAAGTCGTTTCTGGTCAAACGCGTCTGGCTTATGACCGGATGACTTCACGAGAGTCACGTGAGTTCAAAAATTCCCAAAGTGAAGTTCCCACACCCGGCGTCTATAATCATAAAAGTGAAAATCATATTAATTCCGTTATTATAATT
This sequence comes from Candidatus Aenigmatarchaeota archaeon, assembly GCA_018304635.1. GTDB lineage: Archaea > Aenigmatarchaeota > Aenigmatarchaeia > GW2011-AR5 > JACRMX01 > JAGVVW01. Next base: position 2,016 of record JAGVVW010000030.1, on the reverse strand, counting down.
CTTATGTTTATTGCTATCATACTTGCAGCTGCATTCCTACCTGTTGCGGGCTTTGCTTTAGGCAGTACGTACAAGACAGGCGACATAATTGAGCTGAATGGAAAGTCTTATATACTTTACAAGGTCAATGAGACAGCGATAGTTACAGGCAGTATTCATCCAGCTGGTATTTTTGTGCCATCATATTCGTGCAGCGATGAGTCGCTGATTAAAAATGAAGTTCTGACACCGAAGAAACATACACTGCGGTTTGATTTCAGCGATGGCACCATGTTAATAACAGGCTATGCATATAATGATGCTGAAGCTCCGAGGCTGGCAAACCTGACATTTACAAATGCCTACATAACTTCAACATCAGGCATTGATGTGACTGGCAACTACGATGATTTTGTATATGGAAATGACACACTAACATGTATGAATAATACTTTAACTGACGCTAATCTTGCTGGTGTTAATTATCGATGGTATGTTAATGATGCGTTAGTGCAGGATGAGTCAACAAACAAACTATTGCCAACTATGTTTTCAGACGGAGACCTGATACGCTGTGATGCTGTTCCGAAAGACAGCGGGACAGAGTATAATAATGATACTAATACACTGCTTTTATGCCACTTTAATAATCTCAGCGATACCTCAAATGCTTTTGAGTGCATTAATTCAACGAACAATAAAATCAATGCAACCTCTTCAGCGAGTTTAATTAATATTCAGGGAAAATTCAACAACGCGACGCAAATATCATCTGGTGCGAACTTAACGTATTCAAATACGTATTACAACTCAAGCGTGGGCACGATAGATTTCTGGTTCCAGCCAAGATGGGCATCAACAAACATTGTTGCACCAAATGGCACGGATAACTATATATTCCTGTTTTCAATGGAGGACATAACAGGCGGCGGCGGAAATGTACGGGTACGCTACTTTGACAATGACTATGCAACATATCCGAACAGATACTTGTTTGAAGTTTTTGATACTTCAACGTGGGAAGCTGTTGCCTCAACGCCGCAAACATTCAGTGCCAGTGACTGGATTCATCTTGCATTTTCATATCAGGATACAAGCGGTGCAAAAATCTATATCAACAATGTTATTATTAATTCTACGACGAATACATTCAGCCAGAGCACACCTACGACTCCTTTATTTATCGGTTCAAATTCATCCAGTACTTCTGATCACCAGTGTAACTGTTCTATTGATGAATTGCGCATTTCCAATATTCAGCGAACTGTTTTCTCGACAGCTGCCAATGGTACAATAGCATCTTCGCTTAACCGTACAATTATTCATAATGCACTGGCTGACTTCGCAGGTGGATGGAATAATGGGACGGGCTATAATGCATCTGGAAATCTGTATAAACTATGGGGTGAGATTGGTGGCGGGTCAAATACAAGCACAGGAAATCTGGTTGGTTTATGGCATTTCAATAACGACACAACTGATTATTCTGGTTTAAGTCACACTACAACGTCAGGCAATGTATCAGGACTTGGCAAAGCTAACTGTTCCACCGCTGTTAATGGAAAATTCGGAACAGCTTGTAGTTTTGGAACAACAGATGCAGACATTATAAACATTTCAATGGGTAGTTCACTATTGAATAATTCTGGTTCACTGGAGATGTGGCTGAAACCGAGTGTGGCTGGTAGTGATAATAACGAATATATTTATTTCTCATCGCCACATGCAATACCAGATGCTTCAAGAGGGCTTGTTGGCTTGTGGCATCTGGATAACTCAACGCAGGATTCAAGTGGGCTGGGGAATCACGGGACATCGGTGGGTGGAACAAACTGTTCCACAACTGTCAGCGGCAAGTTCGGGACAGCTTGTAGTTTCGGCACAACAGACGCAGATATAATTAATATTTCAATGGGTAGTTCACTATTGAATAATTCTGGTTCACTGGAAATGTGGCTGAAACCAAGCGTAGCTGGGAATGATAATAACGAATATATTTATTTCTCATCGCCGCATGCAATACCAGATGCTTCAAGA
>JAGVVW010000022.1 GCA_018304635.1 Candidatus Aenigmatarchaeota archaeon | reverse complement strand
TGATGAATGTGCCTGCGATGAAATATCATTTGCGTAAAACATTCAATGATAAAAAGTCTTTACCTAAAATGTTCCATTATTTAGTGAACTAACTATTAACTTAAAGAGGAAATGGTTTTCTAGATATGTACCAACTCATTTTTGACAAGAATTTCAAAAAGGAATTAGATAGAATTGATAAATTGATGTATGATAAAATCAGATAAATTTCACTTCCAGACTTCAAACATAGAATAGTCTATTCCATATTTTTCCAGAACATCTATAATAATCTGTCTATTCTCTGACCGTACCATTATTGTACCTCTGCCAAGTTTTATTCCACGAATCTTTTCAATTAATCCAGGATATCGTCTTTTTCCGATTTTATATCCATAAAATTTATTAAGTACTGCGCCTTTTGATTTTCCAAGATTTTCCCATGAGAATATTACATACAATTCTTCTGAAGAGGTTTTTGGCTGGTATTTTCCGTAAAGAATTATTCCATCAGATGCAATGCTTCTCTGAAGGTCATTCCATTCATCAAGTTTTCCTACAATAACATTTATTTCATTGTCTATTTTCTTTATTTTGAATTCGAGAGCTCTCGGAGTTATTTTCCATTCGTCGATTATTTTGTTTATCCTTGATCTCAATCTGGTCTGGAAAGTCTTCGGTGCGTCCGTATCAAAAAATATATCAACATCTGATTCTTCGGATGACCGCATCTGGGCAATACTTCCGAATAGTATTACATTATTTATTCTCTTTTTCTCACTTCCCGAAAGACTGGATAAAATATGAGCAACTACAATGACAGCATAGTTCTGCATTGCCTGCTGTAGATTCATATAATATCACCTATTTTTTGCTCTATGAATTTTTTAAGGTCCAGAAATATACTGATTTTTTCCCTAAGAATGTTATCATTCTTCAGGTTCGATCCATATACCAGATCATTTCTGTCAGTTTCGATTTTTTTAGCCAGTGCGAAAATGTAAGAACTATCCGGAATGCTTGATAATGATTTTGTCAATATTCCTGCAAGTTGCATTTCCAGATTTTTTTCCTCCATTTTTAGCCATTCATGTTTTAACTGGGTTCCTGGTTTAATCGCATTTATTTTATGCAAATATAATTCCAGTATGTGCTGTGAACCTAGCGAAAGCATGGCAGTAAGCCTTCGCTGATAAACAATCAGTCCGCGATTATCTTTTATACTGAAATCAATTGTTTCCATAACCTCTTTCAATGCTTCAATATGTTTCTGTTCCTGCATACACATATATGTACTAACGTCTTAATAAAGTTTTATATACTTTTTTAAGACGTTGGTCTTAATATTGGGATTAAAATAAAATACTTTATATGTAAATCACAGAGTATTAATTTTGCATTTCTAATGCAAAATAAACGAAAACAACAGAAAATACCAAATTTAAATATTATTATGTCTATATAGATACAATGACTGTTATTATGATAAAGGGGTTTAAAGACCAAAATGTTGATACTATACGGAGAATTATAGGTTCATCTGCAAATATATCTGGTTTAGAGACCAAAGACTGGATAGAATATGACAAAACTTTTCAAAAGTCTACATATTTCGGTATTGTTACTATGAATGAATTGGGAACGAAAAAAGAGAAAGCTGATATTTTTATATGCCTTGATGGCAAATTAGATAATTCCGGGGTCATCAACGATAAGGGGTTTTTTTTATATACAGAAGAGATGAATATTCCTGTCTATTTTAAACAACACGGCATTAAAACTGTTAAAATAACAACTGCAGAAGGCATGGATATTGATGTTATAATCTGTTCAGTGGTTGCCAGGCTAATTCCAAAGATATCGCAGAAATCGCTTAAAATTTCAATTTCACAAGAATCTCCTGACAAAGTCCCGTCGAATTCAATTGATTTTGCATATAAAAAAATAAAGATTTGATATGAAAAATAATAGAAAGGTTGATGAAAACAATTAATGGATTGGGTAATAATTATGAAAGGACAGAAGCCAAAAATAATTTTATCAAAGTGTACTAGATGTTATTTGTGTAGAGTTGTGTGTCCTGTGGATGCCATATCTATAGCAAAGACAGGAAATCCTGTTATTGATTACGGCAAATGCAACAGGTGTTTTATATGCCTGAGAGAATGCCCATACTCTGCGATAGAAGAAGAGGGTGAATAATTGTAATTTCGTTTTAAAATTGTAGGTGTGCAAAATAAAATTGCAACCGAAGGTTGTCAAGAAAGGGAAGATAATAGAAAAAGAAACCGTAGGTGTCTTGTCTATGAAAACAGAAAAAGAGTGTGTTGTAACTGCTGCTGAACTCTGCAATTCCTATCTATCTGAGAATGGAATTGTAAAAAACAGAACAGCAGTATGTGGAAATATGGATGTTGCGTGGTTAAGCAGAAATAAAGTTCCTGTTGTTAATGTTAATGCGGATGCGATAAAGTTCAGGGATGCTGGCTGTGTTATAACAATGCCTCAGACTAATCAGGAATTATCAGATATGATTTTTTTAGGAACAACTGTCTCTGAAGAAAAAAAAGTTTCCCTGCCTTTTTTGATCCAGAGTAATTCTGATAACTTAAGAGAAAAAGTTGTATTGCCTACGAAAACCGCAATAGATAAATTCATACCGAACTTTAAAGCATATGATACAAATGTCGGTCCTCATGAAGCTGTTCTGAATGCGTTGAGTATATACCATAAACACGCTGAAATATGGAAATCAAAATTTAAACGAAGCTTGAGTGTTGTTGAATATATTGAAGGAGAAAATATGATTGTTGGTTATGGTCTGAGTATTAACACTATTTCAAAGGTGTTTGATAGAAAAATCAATGAAAATGATTTTGGCAAAGAATTTGGCTGGATGTCTGTACGGATGTTAAGGCCATTTCCAGTCGATGAAATTAAAAAAGCACTTGAAAATGCTAAAAAAGTTTTAGTGGTTGATAGTTCGATGTCTGTTGGATATGCTGGTGCTCTCTATAGTGATTTGAAAGCTCATTACAGAGGGCTTTGTTCTAATGTTGTGGTTGACAGATTATCTGCTGAGCAGGCTGAAAAATTGTTCAGCAGGCTGAAGAGTACTGAGAAAGAAAGCGTGGAAATGTTGTAAGGAACGGCGACAATACTTTAGGGATAAAATCTATTTTTGTCAAGCATACAACCAACTTTCAGACCTGCCGTAGTACTCGTTGCAGCAATGAGATTGATGATGATTCGATCTGGTGTTTTGCGTCATTTGTACTTTTTATCGTATATTTCATTGGCAACTCAGGAGCATTGGCTTCACAAGCAAGAATTTTTCATGTATTAACTTCTCATCAATTCAGTCTTTTTCAATGATTCTAACGTCGCCAGCAAAAAAACCACTGGAATTCACAAATAACGGATTGATATCTAATTCATGTATTTTTTTGTTTTTTTCCATGAGCTTTGCAACATTTGATATTATTTTTTCAAGTTTTTTTTCATCGGCACAGTAACGCTTTTTTATTTTTCGCCATACTTTGACCTGACGCAACATGCTGGATATAATTTTATGGTCAATCGGCGGAACAGCATATGATATATCTTTAATCACCTCTGTCAAAATTCCGCCTGCGCCAAAAATTATGGCATAATTAAACGTTTCATCCTGTTTGGCACCGACAATTAATTCAGAGCCAAAAACGAATTCCTGTGCAATAATGCAGTTGATATCTTTGGATTGCTTTTCAGCGTTTATTAATATATTTTTATAAGAATCCAGAAGCTCATTGCGATCTCTCACAAATAAAACACATCCTACATCGGTTTTGTGAATAATGTCAGGCGAATCAACTTTCAATACCACAGGCATCCGAAGAACCATCTTTTCAATATCCTTTTCTGACTTTACAGCTTTGTACGGAGCAACTGGTATTTTATACTTTTCCAAAAGCCTGTATCCTGCTTCGTCAGTAATCTTGACCATGATTATTATATATTTTCATAGTTTATATTTCATATCCATATCCAATTTTTGAACAACTATATCCGTTTCATTGTCAGACTTTACTGTTACACGAATTTTATCATAATTTGCATCAATTTGCTGATCATTGATTACTACAGCCTGTACAGGCAGAATCAAGTATAATACAAACAATGCAGCAAGTAAAATTTTATATTTCATTAAATATCTCAGTCTATTGTGATTTTCCACCCTTTTTCTTTCCCTGGGTTGTTGTTTTGGCATAAACTTTTTTAGTCTGGCGCTTGGCTGTTTGCTTAATTCTGTCTATAAGAACTTCGCTTTTTCTGATTTCAACTCCGGAAATAGGATAGATTTTTTTTACAGTATCTTTAATATATTTCTGCAATGAACCTGAGATCATGGACATTATAAGATCATCAAATTTTGTTTCAGCTGCTTTTTGTTGTACGATTTCAGCTACTTTATGTCTTGTTTTTGATTTTATGCTTGTATTAACGCGGCGGCTTAAAATGACCAAAGTTTTGATACGAACCCTGACGTCATCTTTTGTTTTAACGTCCTCTATTATTTCAACTTTTCTCGTTTTTCTCTGAACCATTCGAGCTACTCTGTCCCGCATGCATTCGTGCCCAATGAATTTTGTATAAGCTTTGTTTCCTTCTATATTTTCAATCTGAAGATTTATTTTTATGAAAAATCTAGAATAATCATTCATCAAATCAATTGTATTTGCCTGAATTGTTCTGGCTTTGAGATATCTCGGATCGACTGACAGAGTCATACCTATTACTTTGCTTCCAAACAGCTTCGGCGAAACTATCTCATACCAATCTTTTTTAATGCCCATACGCAAGACACCTACGGTTTCAAAACGAAAGACGCATTCTGACAAATTTAACCATATGCGTCAAGTCATTTTATATCTTCCCTTCTTTGGCAAATCTTCGATTTGCATATATAAATATAAAACACCTACGGTTTTTCCCTACATTTGAAAAGCTTTGCTTTTCAAATGTCTCATTATTGTTTATTTCTTTTTTCCCCTTCTTTCCTGCTTATTTCACAATTAATTCTGCTTGCTCGATAGTATATTTCCACTTTTTGTCAATTCTGCCTGTTCTGGAATAATATTTTCCAAGCCTTCTTATTTTGGATTCAAGCAGTTCCATTCCGTGTTTGCCTTTTTTATCTTTTGAATTTTTATCCATATGTTTGTGCAAAATTACTACTTTTTTCATTAGATTATAGAGATCTTCCGGTACAGGCGGCCTGTCAGGCAATGATCTGGCAACTTTAGCTATTCTTATGCCGTATGACCGCACATCCGGTATGCCATATGTATCTCTAAGAATGATACCGGTTTCTGCCTGAGATTTTTCACTGGTCAAAAATTTAGTTACAAGCATTTTAATTTCATCAGCATCATAATCAATCCATCTGGCAACGGGCCTGCCAACTGGGTGATGTGACCTACTTCTACCGCGTTTTCTTGAATGCATTCGAGCCATATTCCTAACCTTTTTTTAACTCATAATTTTACTATTCTTTCCGTAACATTTAAAAACTCATATTTCCAAGATCTTTTTTGCATATCTTCCCCGTTTTTCAATGTTTTCAATTTGTTTTAATATCTTTTTATCTTCATATCCACGGGCAATTTCTTTCCATAGCATATCCGGATTTTCATGTGTTGAAAATATAACCTGTTTCAGCAGATGCATATCAACTGCTCTGTCCTCGATTCTTTTGCTGCTAAAACTGAGGCCAAAGTCAATGAAGCAAATTTTATCGTCCTTGAGTATCATATTTGATGTCGTGAGGTCGCCATGTATTATTCCGTAATTATGAAGTTTTTCAATGCAGACACCAATTTCATGGCTGAGATTTTTATCTATTATATCTTTGATAAGCATGCCATTTATAAATTCCATTTTTATTTCATATTCACTGATTTCCAGAATTTTTGGCGCGTTAATTCCGATTCTTCTGGCTTTTATTATCATACTTGCTTCAGATCGGGTTCTTGTTCTTCTTATTTTTTCATCCAGTACTTTGGACCTGTAAGATTTTGCGATTCTCTGCTTAACTATCATGTTTCCGAATTTTTCAATTCTAGCTTCAGCGCCGAGTGAGAGGAGCATATTTAAAAATTCTAATACGGCTAAAAGATATAAGCTTTGAAAATGGGTTCTTAACTGACAAGTGTTCATGTGGGTAGAATTAGGATTTTAGAGGTTTGTTCCACACCTGTGGTTACCGAAACCTATTTAAATGTAAATTGTATATCAATATCATGGAAAAAACATTATACTATAATACGACTTATAAAGGAATATCCAAGAGTGAAATATACCTGATTCGGGCATCAAAAGAGAATGGCATCATGGTTTTCGGAGTTGAAGAACTGAGAAGAATATCAGGCTGGAATAGGGTAAAAATACACAATACTTTGAATTCAATGAGGGAAAAGAATATTATAACGAGGATAAAAAGAAATAAGTATGTTATCACTGAAGATGTTCAGAAAAATATTTATAAAATATCTACATCAGTTTTCAGCCCTTCTTATATAAGTTTCTGGACAGCTTTGTCTTTTTATAATTTTACAGAACAACATGTAAAAGCTATACAGGTTGTTTCAACCAGGCAGTATAAAAATATAAAAATAAACGGGTTTTTGCTTGAACCATCAAAATTCAGACCTGAAAAATTTTATGGTTATCATGTAATTGAAGGTGTAATAATAGCTGAAAAGGAAAAAGCCCTGATTGATTCATTTTTCATGATGGAAAAATGTGGCGGATTTGACGAAATTGTCAAATGCCTTAAAAATTCATGGAAGGAAATAGAGCAGGAAAAATTTTTTGACTATCTGACACAATTTGGCAGTAAATCGTGTGTCTCAAGAGTAGGTTATATAATTGAGAATTCGGGCCTGAAAACAGAATACAGTTTCAGGAATTTGGAACAATATAAATCAGAAACTTTTGTCAAGCTTAATCCTGCGAATAAAAAATCAGGCAACTATAATAAAAAATGGAGCATTATATACTGAAAGACATGATAAATCGGGTGATATGAACTGATATCCAGAAAATATCTAGAATATCTTTTAAAGTCAACACTGACAGATTCAGTGAGGATCTGGATTTTAACATCAAAGCCAGCCCAGCTGTATTCAGAAAACAGGTCAATAAAGTCTTGGACCGTGTGTCATTGCTCGGAATATGGAACAATTTTATCAAAGAAGATATATTTGATGATGCCTATACATGCGAAATAGGTTTTTACGGACCTCTTTACACAGGAACAGAAAGGACAAGAAACAAATTATCCTGAAACAGGTGAAAACTTTTTAATTTCAAAAAAGGATTATGAAGCAGACATGAAAAGGCTTTCCAGATCAATGGTTCCTTATTCGCAAATAAAGGATGAGCTAGAGAAAAAACTGAAGCAGATACTCAAAAAATAAAAATACAGGTTATGTCAAATACGTAATTGTTACAATTGTACAATAAGATTGTTACAAATGAACAGCGATGTAGCAGGTGATTGAATGGTGAGAATAGACAGAATTGTAATGCAGGGATTCAAGTCATTTGCAGGAAAGGTTTCAATTCCGTTTCAGGATAATTTTACAGTAATTGTCGGACCGAATGGTGCTGGAAAGTCAAATATTATAGACGGGCTGAATTTTGTTATTGGAATTTCGCGGGCAAGTGCAATACGGGCGAAAAAATTAGAGAATTTGGTTTTTAATGGAAGCCCGACCAAAAGTCCAGCTGAATGGTGTGAGGTTTCCTTGTACATTGATAACAAGGATAAAAAAATACCTGATGAATCAGATGAAGTCAAAATTTCGAGAAAAATAACAAGAAGCGGAATATCTACGTATAAAATAAACAGCAAAACAATGAACCGCTCAAAAGTTATTGAAACATTATCTTATGCTAACATTTCTCCTGACGGTCACAATATTATAATGCAAGGTGATGTAACAAGAGTTATTGAAATGATGCCAATGGAAAGGCGGGAAGTAATTGAAGACATATCCGGCATATCTGAATTTGACGATAAGAAAGATAAGGCACAAAAAGAACTGGAAAAGGTTGATAGCAGGTTGAAAGAGGTTTCGATAATAATTGCGGAAAAGGTGCGGCTGGTTGAACGATTAAAAAGAGAAAAAGAAAATGCTGAAAAATACATTAAACTTGAGAGCGAAATGAAAAAAGCAAGGGCGTCGTTACTTAAGAAAACCAGCGAAGTCATGGAAAAGGAGTTGGATGGCCTAAAGGAAAAAATAAAACAGAGAGAAACAGAATTTCATGAAAAAGATAAAATATTCGGCGAAAAAAGCATGGATATCGACAACACTGAAAAAGAAATAGAATCACTGACAAGGAAGATAATTGAAAAAAGCCAGAACCTGGAGATTATGAAAAAAATAAATTCAATAAACAATGAAATTCTTAGAAAGCATGATCAGATTGAAATGAATGAACGGGATATTCAGCGTGTCGAAACGGTTATTTCATTTCAGGATGATGCTGAAGGGCCTGTCAGAGAAATTTTGAAATTGCACGACTCCGGTGTCTACGGGACAATTAATAATTTAATACGTGTTCCAAGACAGTATTCAATTGCAATAGAGGTTGCACTTGGAAGGCATAAAAATGATATTGTAGTTGATAAAGCTGATACAGCCATCAGATGCATAAAATATCTGAAAGGTAAAAAGATAGGAACAGCACGATTTATACCTATGGATAAAATAAAAAGCCACAAAATTGAGAAAGCTGATGGTACTATTGGAATTGCAGTTGATATGATAGAATTTGAAAGGAAATATACTGGTGCTATAAACTATGTTCTCGGGTCAACTGCTGTTGCAGAGGATATTGATAAAACCAAAATGCTTGAAGATATGCGGATTGTGACGCTGGACGGGGACATGGTTGAAAAATCCGGAGCAATGATCGGCGGATTCTATAGAAGGAAAAAGACAGTGGAACTGGAAAAAGAAGTAGATGTAAAATCATTAGAAGAAAAAAATATTCAGTTGTCTGAAGAAATAAAAAAACTGGAAACCGAAATTACAGTCCTTTCTAAACAGCAAACAGAAGAAACTCAGGAATTTAAAATGCTGCAAAAAAGAAAAGAGGAATGTGAAACTAAACTGGGTACATTAAGAAAAACGAATCGCGAGAGCTTTGACCAGCGCGCCAAACTACAAAACGATGTGAGCTCCCTGAAAATTGAAAAAGCAAAGCTTGAAGCAAAATATGAAAATATAAAATTAGATATGGAAGAAATCAGTGAAGTAAAGGAATTCTTTACATCACTTTCTTCGGATGAGCTAAAAGAGAAAATAAGAACATGCAGTGTGGAAATAACACAGCTCGGGCCTATAAACATGGCTGCTATCAGTGAATATGCTGTGATCGGGAATGAATATGAAGTTCTGAGGGATAAAATGAACAAGCTTATTTCTGAAAAAGAAGCTGTTGAAAACACTGTTACTGAAATTGAAAAGCGAAAGTATGACAAATTTATGAATACATTGAATGAAGTTTCAAAAAACTTCAATAAAATCTATTATGATATGGCCGGAGGCAGAGGCGATATAAGGCTGGAAGAGGACGGCAATATAGAATCCGGCCTTGTGATTGAAGCTAATCCAAAAGGAAAAACTGTCCTGAATATAGATTCAATGTCGGGCGGAGAAAAGGTACTGACATCTCTGGCCTTTATTTTTGCTGTCCAGCAGCACAATCCATCGCCATTTTATGTATTGGATGAAATTGAGGCTGCACTTGACAAAGTCAATACGCAAAAAATAGTCAATATGATAAAAAAATATTCAAGTGACATCCAGTTTATTGTAATTACCCATAATGATATAACAACATCTTCTGCTGACAAGGTTTTCGGAATAAGCATGGAACAGGGCACGAGCAGGGTTTTCGGAATTGATATGAGCGAAACCCAAGAAAAGACGGTGGAATAAAGGGGGAATTCAACATTTTCTCATTATGAATAGATATTTGAAACCCCTTAAGTAAAAATTGTGTTGAACTGCTCTCTGTTTCCAGATATCTGTGTTTGATCTTTGATGTTTTCTTGTAAGGCAAATTATATCAACAGGTTCGAAATACTTTGCAAGCATTTGATAAATTGTTATCCCAACGGGTACAAATCCAGAATTACTACGCCAGTGATCTCCAATAACCCAACCAACAACCTTTCCCTTTTTCAAAATTCTATGAATTTCTTTAGCTACTTTTTCTAGTTCATGATAAAATTCATCTTTTTCTGCGGATATTTTACCAATACAATCTGGGTGGTCTGAATATTTTACATTATCTCCGTATGGTGAATCAATAAATACCATATCAACAGAATCATTTTCCAAAGGAATCTTTCTTGCATCATTCTGGATTATATCTGGTCGTGTAGGTGCTATATCATATCCAATAACTTTTCTATGCTCTTCTTTACAAACATCTATTGTTGTTCCACTTCCACACATTGGATCGATAACTATATCACTCTCCTTTGTGTATCTTTGGAGCATATTCCATATGACGCCTGCAGGAGTGACACCATTAAATTTCCAATTTCCTTTAGGAGTTTTGCCATAACTTTGCTTTGGAAAATCCCACAACGTTGTTGGTTCTATAGCAGGCTTACCGTTTTCCCTTTCCATTTAATAAATCCACCAAATCTTCTATAAATTTGTCAAACATTTTTACTTTTTTACTTTCCTCTATTGCTGTTTCACTCATAACATAGCTTCCATCTGTATCCATTTCTACTATTGCTCTGCCTTTCTTTGTTGGTTTTTTAATGGTCAATGTTCCGTCTTCATCTGGGGTTATAAAGAAAACTCGAATATGCTTTGTGACTTCGTCTTGTAAGAGTTTTAGCTTCCAATATCCTGTTTGTGCAATTCTTTCTCTTAATGTTACTTTACTTGAAATTACAGCTATTACTTTGAAACTTCTTGGATCAAAAATTATCATATCCACATCAGGCAAATAAGAGCCAAATTCCCCATAATCTACAAGAAGATTTCTTTTGACTATACTCAATTCTTTTGGTAGATTTTCGTTATTTGTTCTTTCCAACTTATTTCCTTCAACTATATTTAATCCCAAGCCTTTCACTTCGTCCTTAATTATATGTATTATCAATTTTTCAAGATTTTTACCTTTGAAAGCTCTCCAAGATTGTTCATGGTCTTTGTTAGCTGTTGGATGTCTCAACCAATCTTTTTTATGTAGTTTCTTGGCTTCTCTTAAAAGAGTAGAAATGTGCTTATACGTTTCTGCTCCAAACTTCTTTTTCTTTTCTTCGTATAGTTTTACCAAATCTGAAAATTGCATTTTTATTACCTCATCATATTTTTTCCATCATTATGATATATTCGTACGCATAAGCTAACCTATCAGCTTTATGATTTGATGTAAATCTACCTGTCTTTGAATCTCTTGTTTGTGGCAGTATTTTTGAGGGTATTATTCGTTTGACTATCTTATGTATTTTGAAACCTATATTCAACATAATCTCTACAAAGACTTCTGCGTTCAAAATAGGCACTTTTCGTAATTCTGTATTGCCTATGACAATGCAAGCTTTACCTTTAGGTTTCAAAACTCTGTGCATTTCTTCAAAGCATTGTTGCATTTCAACGAAGTAATTTCTAACAGTTTCAGCTTCTCTTTTTGATTTTTTGTTCAATTGTTCTATTTCTTGTTTTGCCAATTCGCTTTTAATTCCAATATGATTAAACTCTTTTTTATGGATGGAGCCGATAAACCCCTCTCTAAATTGGGCAACATCTTTAGCATACTCTAGCCATAATGCTGTAAGTTGATGCAAATCAGCATATTCATAAGATGTAACATATGGCGGAGAAGTTATAATAAGACTAACAGAATTCGGTTTACATGGTAAGCTTCTTGCGTCTTGCTTTTTAGCAAAAAAATGCTCTTTCAAGTTGTTTCTAACCTGTTCTGGCATCAAATCGTATAATTCTTTGTTACCCATAAGCATCATTTTAATTTGTCTTGAAAATGCCTTATATGGTGTTGATGGCTTTTTATTTAAATCTCTTGTTGGTTTGATGCTTTTCATTAACCAAATTGACGATCCCTTTAAAATATTTGAAAAAGCACATAAACAGAAATTTTTAACATTCTTATTCTTTATTTCGTTTATACGTCCTAAAATTATACCCAATTCTTCTCTTGTATTTTCATTTGGAAACCAGTAATTTATTCTTTCATTTTCTAGGATTATTGGATTAGTTCTTAAAGATAAAGTTTTTTGGACCTGTTTTTTTGATGATAGTAAATAAATTTCTATGTCGTTCAATATTCTTTCAACTTCTTTATTTAATTTATCAGGATTTATTGGTATTGATTTTGTATTGGTTATTAACCATGCAACAGCATTTATATCTGTTCCAATTGCTTTTCTTCCAGAAACTAATGCTTCTACTAATGTTGTTCCACAACCCATAAACGGATCGCAAACTACGTCTTCTTCTTTTGTATACTCTTCTATACATCTTCTTGCTAACTGTGGGATAAATTTTGCAGGATATTTGTGAAAGCCGTGTGTAGCATACGATGTATCCTTTCTTGTCAATTCTTCAAAAGACCAACTTCTATCTTCTGATAAGTTCTCAAACATCTGTGATATTTCGATCTGTGTATTCATATTAAATTCTATAATATCAGTGTTTTTCGTGTTTAGTGATAATGAATCATACTTTTTTATTAACTCTTCAAATAGCGCCATGATTTTCTTTAATTTCCATTCTTCTTAAATCTAATTTTCAAAGGAATTAAAGGTTGCTTTCAGTATGTGCATGATGAAAATTTTCTTTGTCCATTTCAAGATCAGGATTTTGTAAATGTTGAAAATTCTGAAAGACTTGACGAGCAAAGCTCGTCTTTCGTTACACAATTTCCGACATATGTAATTCCTTTGGAATTACAATGAATCATGCATACATTAGAAATGCTTTTGGCATTTCTATGTATCGAAGACCCTTGATCTTTCGAATAAAACAAAAGCAACCGAAATTAATTGAACATCTTCGAAAGCCACATGAAGAAAACCTTCATCAAATTCCATTGGAGATTTTTGCCATTTTGGTACTGAAAAACGGATCATAATCCTAAATAAGTTTTTTTGCATTTTTTGTAAATTATAAGATCTGTTTTATTAGCTGTAAATAAAGTATAAAACCGCCGTCTTTTTAGGCTGCGGCTGTTTCTGATAAAAGTCAGTTAAAAAATTAGCTGACGAGCGGAGCGAGTCAGCTTACTTGCGACGACAAATAAGTGTTGAGGTGTTTGTATGGTATGTTTGATGAAATCGTCTGTAAAGTTTAAGCAGGGAATTAATCCGAATCAGGAATTTCTGTTTC
>JAGVVW010000021.1 GCA_018304635.1 Candidatus Aenigmatarchaeota archaeon | reverse complement strand
AGAAAGTTTTGGGTCTATGACAGAATGAAAACTTATGCCGAAACGCATGCATAGAAATTCAATTAGCTCAAGCTATTTGATATTTGTGCAACACAGCATACAAATATATATCATGTTCCTTAAAGTTACGTGGACGACACACAAAGGCAAGAAACGAAAGTATGGGTCGGTTGTTGAGACTTACAGAGAAAACGGAAAGATAAAACACAAACACATAAAATCCTTGGGATATCTGGAAACAACAGAAGATATACAGAAAGCTCAAAGACTTATTGAGAAACTAAAAGCTGGAAAAACAATGATCATGTTAGAAGATTTGGACACTAAACGAAATCGCGATTATGGCATCATTTATGTTGCTGACGAGCTTTGGAAACGATACGGCATGAAAAGTATTCTTGATAATGTTGCTGACAAAACTAATGTAGAATTTGATATGGAACGTATTGTGTTTTTGCTTACAGTAAATCGATTGCACAATCCATCAAGTGATCTGTGTGCATATGAGTGGATGAAAAACGATGCTTACACCGGAAGCGTTAAAATCGAATTGCAATATCTCTACCGGGCTTTGGACAAACTTAAGAAACACAAACTTCATATTGAGAAAGGTCTTCTGAAGTCCCTGAAAAAGAATCTTGACTTAAAAGTTGACGTGGTGTTTTATGATTTGACAGGCGTTTATTTTGAAGGTGAAGGAACAGAATCTGCAGGTTTTGGTTTTTATATGGCCAGGAAATACTACAGATAAGACAACCCTTAAAGAAGCTGTAAAAAATCTCAAAAAAGATTTCAATATCAGGAACACTGTATTCGTTGCTGATAGAGGACTTATCACAGCTGACGAGCTTGACGATAAAAAATACGATTACATAATTGCTACCAGGCGAAGGCGCGATTCTTTAATAGAACAGCTTATGCTTAAGTCAATAGAAACTACAGAAAATGGCCTTTATGCTGAGAAAGTTCATACAGAAGAAGGTGATGGGAAAGAGAAGAAGGATAGACATTACATACTTTGCATTGATACAGATACCAGAAAAGGGAGACTTGAAGCACTGAAAAGAATACGCCATGACATTGAAAAAAAACTTAGCGAAATGAACGGGACAGAAAAAGACCTGAATGCAAAAGTTGTTAAGATTCTTGGAAAAAACAAGCGATTATTCAATTATGACACGAGTAAGGGTTTGTCGTTCTCACTAAACAACGAAGCATGGAAATATGAAAATGAGATCGCAGGAAAATTTATGCTTGTCACAACAAAGGACATGAAACCTGAAGAAGCGATGAAACAATACAAAGAACTTAAGGACATTGAACGTGCATTCAAAGAACTGAAAAGTTTTATAAAAGTAAGGCCTGTGAATCACAGTACTGATGAGCGAACTGAAGGACATGTGTTTGTATGCGTATTGAGCCTGCTCATAAGAAGATTAATAGAACGCAGCTGTGGTATGACTGCAGACAAGGCACTGCAGGAATTAAGGCGGCTGCGTGTCAATGAAGAAGTTATTGACGAAGAAACTATTTACAGAAGAAATGAACTTTCAGATGACCAAAAGAAAATTCTAAAGGAAATGAATATCGAAGAACCGTTGAAAATTATTTTCAGTTGAGTTTTGTATAATAATTTCGTTCTCAAAAAAACAGCCTTCTAACAGCCCTTAAAATGCGTTATACCATGCTCTTTTCAGGTGACTATGCAACTGTCAAACTTGAGATCGATTGTATCACCGACAATTTTCAGCAAAAGATTTTTCTGGCGAAACGAGCAGGGACTTTTTATTTGGTCAGTATCCAGAATAACTTTGACTTAAAACTAGATTCCCCTTAGAATCTCTCAGAAATAAAGTATCTCCATTGTTGTTCCAAATTGCTGCATAGTTGTCTGATGTTCTTCCCCAATATAATGCGGAATTTGTATTTGTTCCAGTTCCTGTAAACAAAGTGAATGTTGAACCAGATTGGAATGTAAATGTTGGAATCGTATAAAGATGTGAGGCAGTTTCATCTTTAATTGTCCAACTGATCATATCAATTGAATAAGAACACCTATTTCCTAAAGTTACATATTCATCGTTCAGGTTGTAATTGTCATTTCCAGCTGCATTGAAATGGAAATTTGTTATGTAGATACACTGGTCACTTATGTAAGTCTCTTGAGAACTTTTCCATAAGCAGCCCTCATTTTGCTTAGCTTCATTCTCAGCTTGTTCAAATTGAGAAGAATATTTTGTATTTGAGCCATACTCATATTTATGGGCAAGACCCAATCTTACAACCTCAAGATTTACAAACGTGTCTCCGACATAAACATATCTTAATAATCTTCCATACTGGTCTTTGTTGTCTACATCTTGTTCTAAAGTTACTTCTTTTCCAAGAACAAGTTCCTTTAGTTTATTTGCTGCTTCCGATGAACAACTTTGTCCCAATTCTGGTGCATTTATCCCAATTAATCTAACCTCTTCACCGCTTGATAATTTAATCGTATCTCCATCAGAAACATACGAAACTGTTATTGTGCTTGTTTGCGGTTCTAAATTACATTTGCCATCGGAACAGCCATACAGGCATTTATGATTAATTAAACTAACTCCATTATCAGTACAATAGTATTCTATTACATATTTTTCATATCCTGGGTTCAAATCACATCTATCACATTTTGTAGCTTCTTCTTTTAGAACAGCAGAACCATAAATCACACACCCCTTTATGTTATAATCTTGTCCATGATCAGAATCGGTACAAGGAATTTTTGTAATACATTGAGTATAGCCACTACTACTATATTCACAACCACCGCTGCAATAATTTAGAGATGACCATGAACAGTCTGAATACCGATAACCATAATGACTGCTGTTTTTACATTCCCAACCAGATGAACATTGCTGTTGCGGTTCTGGGTTACATTTTCCACTTTCACAACCATAATTACAATATTCTAAAAAATCCCAACTACAATCTGATTTTTGATAGCCTTTATAATTTGAATCTTTGCATTTGAAACCAACCGTACATAATGATGTTGCCCGGCATTTACCATCTTCACCACAACCATACTGGCAGCCTTCGTACATTATCCAAACAGAACTACAATCAGAATATTGATATTTTTTTTGTGACCAATCACCAGAGCATTTGTATTCATTTGTGTATCCAGATTGACATGATGGTGAAATGTATTGTTGTGCTTCTTCTTGCTGTTGTAATTTTTCTTCCAACTGCCTTTGCTGTTCTTGTTGGCGTCTTAGTTCCTTTTCATACTGTTCTTGTTCATATTGTCTTTGCTGTTTTTCTTGTATTTGTTGTTGATAATAGGTTTCCTCTTGTTGTCTTTGTAATTCTTCATTATAATCGTTAGTTATTCTTCCAGTTATGTCATTATACGTGGCTTGGCGATAATAAGAATGCCTAGCAACACTTATCATGATAACTACAAATACAATTATCCATATCCAAGTCCACCAACTACTTCCTTTCTTGTTCATCATAATTAAAATATAGATATGAAACTTATAAAAATATTGTTATTAAAAACAGAATATCTTACACAAATAGACTGTTTTTGACGTGTTCAATTAATTCTCTACTTTTTCTTCTCCCTTGCTTTCAAGAATTCAATGAACAAGCGAATGCCAAACCCGGTTGCACCAGCTGAAATATAACTTTTTTGCTTGTCAGTTGTTGCTGTTCCAGCTATATCAAGATGAGCCCATGGCTTGTCTTTTGTAAATGCTTTTAGAAATGCAGCTGCTGTGATAGTTCCTGCATAGCGGTCTTTGGAGCCTATATTTTTTATATCAGCTTTCTCGCTTTCCATTTCTTCTTCATATTCTTTATATAATGGAAGCTGCCAGACTCTTTCATATGTTTTCTGGCCTGCGTCAAATATATCTTTCGCCAGTTTTTCATCAGTAGAAATCATGCCTGCAACATGCTCGCCAAATGTTACCATGCAGGAGCCTGTTAATGTAGCGATATCTATAATTGTTTCAGGTTTTAATTTGTCAACTGTGTATGAAAAAGCATCAGCTAAAATAAGCCGGCCCTCTGCATCTGTATTTCCTATTTCAACTGTCTTTCCAGAATAAGATTTTATAATACTGCCTGGTTTCTGGGCTTTTGATCCTATCATATTTTCACAGCACGGAAGAACACCGATAATATTGCATTTTAATCCAATATCAGCTGCTGCTTTTATCGTGTATAAAACAGTTATTGCGCCTGATTTATCTGTATGCATATTTTCAATGTATCCTGAAGGCTTGAGATTCAATCCACCACTGTCAAATGTTACACCTTTTCCTACAAGAGCAACTGGTTTCTCATTTCCAGCTCCTTTGTATTCAAGAATTACAAGAACGGGGTCATATTCACTTCCACGTGAGACTCCGAGAATAAGGTTCATTGACATTTTTTCCATTTGTTTTTTGTCAAGAATGGTGCAGGTCACAGATGAATATTTTCCAGCAATGCTTTTTGCTATAGCTGCAATTTCTATTGGTGTCATTATGTCAGCACCTTCATTAGCTGTATCACGGGATTCATTTACAATATCGCAAACGCGTGCTGCCTCAATAACAGGCTTAAAATCTGCAAGTGTATAAAGTTCAACTTGTTCTATGATTTTTTCCCCACTGTCTTTTTCTTTTGTTTTGTATTTGTCAAATTTGTAATTGCCGAGAACAATGCCTTCTGAAAGAGCTTTTGAAACATCATGTTCTGGCAGAGAATTTATAGATTCTACGTAGACACTGAATTTAACAAATCCTATTGATTTTGCAACATTAACAGCAGACGCACCTGCCTTTCTGATTTTTTCTATAATGATATCACTGGTTTTTCCAAGACCAAGCAGTACGACAAATTTAGGCGGCTGATCTGTTTCAGCAACATAAAACTGCTTTTCTTTTGCCTTGAATGAATCTGGAACAGCTTTAACCAGAGCCTTGTAAATTGTATGTTTCTGAATACTTTCTTCAGTTAATAATAAGACAACCGGATTTACAGATTTAACAATAGAATTTTTAGATTGTAGGATTTTCATAACATACTCTCCTCAACTTAGATCATTGGTTAATTTCATTATGATTGAGTTCATTTTAAGCATGATATTCAGAAAGCTATGCTTTCTGATATGCCAAAGAACCTTTGGTTCCTTGAGCATGAAGATTTTATTCATTTGAATACCGAAGGTATTCAATGTCTCGAAGACCTTATGGTCTTCGAAGATGCCCAATTACGAAACGAAGACGCACCTATAAAAATTTGTCAAATGCGTCATGGGTTTCGAAAGACGCACCTTTGTGAACTTCATAAGTGCGTCATGGTTTTGGAGGCTGAAATTTTGGAAATTCCAATCAATTTCCAATTTCCGAAACATGTAATTCCAAAAGAATTACAATGAATCATGCTGATTTTTAACTCAACCATCATACTTGTTAAAACTTTCATGCATTACCAATGCATCCTTTTCTATATTTGGGCTTTCAGATATTAAAACGCCTCTAACATTAAAATCTTTCAGGATTTTTATAAGTTTTTTGTAATCAAATCCAGATTCCTGCAGGGTCAAGTGGTTTTTTTCGCCTTTTTCACTGAATGCTATGCCTGAGAAGTGCATATGCATATTATGCAGAGCTGTTTTTCCCAGATATTTTTCCACAGCTTCAAGGATTTTTTCATAGTCCTGCTTCCCGTTTGTTCTGGCATAATAATGCGAAAAATCAATGCATGGCGCTACTTGTTCCAGTTCTGAGCTTAGCTTGATGAGTTCTTTCAGATCTCCGAACTGCGTCTGCTTTCCTGTAAGCTCAGGCCGAAGCCATATTTTATTATTTTCTTGTTTCAGAGTCGATGTTATTTCTTTTAACTGTTTCCTGATATTATCATAAACTACTTCTTTTTCCATTTTCAGGTAAAATCCTGCATGAAAACACAGGCTCCATGCACCACACGCATCAGCAATTCGGGCTGCATTCAGGATTCTTTCACAGGATTCTTTTATTTTTTTGTTTTCTATAGCATTCAGATTAATATAATATTGTCCATGACATGTTAATACAACATTGAATTTTTCAGACTGTTCTTTTACAACAGGTGCTGTTTGCTTTGAGATGTTTACGCTATGTACAAATTCCAGTTCCATTGCATGCAAGCCTAATTTTGAAACCTGTTCAATGCCGTGCAAAGTGTCCCGTGGTTGGGTTGAAAGCGGGATGCCGGCTGTACCGAACAACAAGGAATCCATGAAAATACATTTGTAGGATAGGCTTATAAATATTAGCACGATAATAACGGCATGAAAATTTTACTGGCAACGACGCCCATGTCTGCTGATTATAACGATGATGCCAAAGTAAGGCCATCTACTGGAATGTTGTATTTAGGTTCCATGCTCGGGCATCAGAGAAATTTCAATATGAGAGAATTACCAGCAGAGGTGCGAATTGATGAACTGAATAGAATGACTAATCATGAAAGAGAACGTGCATTAACAACATATGGCCCTGATGTTGTTTGTGTAACGCCGTATGAAATGAACTGGAAAGAAGTAAGAGAATATTTTGACATGGTATCAGAAACAGCTTCCGGAGCACTAAAAATGATAGGCGGACAGTCTGTTACAGATATCCCAAAATCCATGCTCAGATTAACTGGTGCTGATGCTGCATTCAGGGGCGAAGCTGATTTTACATACAGGCAGGCTATGGAAAAGCTATGCAGAGGAGAGCCTCTGGAAAATCTGGCAGAAATTAATGGTGTGTATGTAAGGAAAAGTAATGAGATTATTGAAACTGCTAATAGCAGAAAACTGCCAAAACTTAGCCAGCAGGAACTGGAAGATATAGACATTAATTATGATTTGATGCATGAATCATGGGAACAAGCTGGCTATAATAAAATGGATTTTGTGTTTTCAAGAGGCTGCCCAAACAGAACCTGCAGTTATTGCAGATTTTCACCATCCATGTCTTACAGAGAGTTGAGCCTTGAAAAAAGAATGCAGATAATGAGAGAAATTTCGCGACTTCCTGGAATAGAATTTTTTGCCTTTGGTGATTCATTGTATGGCGGTGGAAGAGACGGTGCAAAAGAGTTGACAAGAAGACTGGTGAAAGAAAATTTCGGCCTGACATATGTTGCTGAAACATCTGTTGACATGTTTCTTGATGACGGCGAATTTGGCTATAGAAAGCCTGAGGCATATCTGATGAAAATGATGGTTGATGCTGGATTTATAACAATAGAAGTTGGAGTTGATAATCTCAGTCACAATGGGCTAAGGAAAATGAATAAATACAGGTATACGTCTGAAGAGGCTATGAATGTGATACATGAAATGGTGAACACCAGACTGCATCCAGGAGTGCCTATACTATTAAAAACCGTTGACTCTGTTCCAGAAGAAGTTCTGGAAACAGTTTTTAATACGCTGAAAATTTTAAGAAAACATGGTGATAGAAAACATCGTGGTGATGGTGTATATCTGACAGTTTCAGACTGGGCAACGCCTTTTGTTAATACCGGCGAGTATAGAAAATTAATAAAGCTTTTTGAAAAAAATCCTTTATATGAGTTGGCTTCAATCAGAGCTCTTGAGACATGGGGTGAAATGACAGTACTTTCAGAGCCGGATGAACCTCCGTATATTTTTGGCTCGTTTGTGCCTTATGATCTTGTGTTGTGTGGTGTGTTTTTTGACAGAGTTGCTCTTTCACCTTTTACAGATACGAGTGAAAATATTGCAATGCTCATGTCATATCCGATATTAATGAACAGGCATCTGGAAAAAATTGATAATACAGATCAGAGGAGGCAGATAGAGTATCAGATAAGTCAGATTCGCAGTATGACTGAGCCTTATTATTCACAGTACGAGACTTTGATAGATGGGATTTTATCATAGAAGCCTTTTTAAGCCTTTCGTTACTAAATAATGATTATGCTACGAAATAAAACTACGCCTGAACAGAGAAAATTCATTGCTCGTGCATACAGCTGCGGGGTTCCCCGAAAATATTTTATGGAAACATTTGGCGTTGGAGAAGATGCTGTAAAACAATATCTTCGTAGTTATGGAGATAATCCGGGTTTTGAAGCAGAACGGGTCAGCAGAGGGCTGAGGACTTATAAAGAACTTCCTGATGATTTCATACATCCTGATTACAAGTTGAAGGAACTTATCTGGGCTAAAGTGATAATTCCATTAACAGATCAAACTATGCTGAGTTTGGGAAGTGGTGATGTTGCTGAAAGTTTAACTCCTTATGAGAGATTTATCATAGAACTCTATGGAATGTCGGATCCAAGAAATTTTGAATCAACTCTCTGGGAAGAACTTAATACCTACTTATTGGAACATACTGAAGAATCGTTGGATGAGGTCTTGGGGCAAATGAAACAGCGTGCACTAACCCGTGTCAGAGAATATCCCGGGTTTATGATACTGGATGAAACAGGTATTGACAAAGCAATTGAACAGGTTCTGAATAAAAGAGATGCTGGTATTATTCATGCTTATTTTATAGATGGCATGACTATGAAACAAATTGGTGAAACACCTGAAATTGCGCAAAATCAGGAAACAGGCGGAATAATATCAAGAAGTAATCTAAGTATTCGTATTCGTAAAGGAATGAAGAAACTCGAAGAATGCATTTCAAAAGTTGCACAATATATTGTATTCAAAGGAGATGGTGTGATTAAAAGAGATGATCTCTACAAAGCTCTCCGTGAAATGGAGCTGGGAATAACTCCAGAAGAAATTTTAGATGCAGGACAGTATGAGCAGTTCAGAGAAGCCTATCCTGTTGGAGGAGACAAACCTATAATGGATGCTTCGATTGAAGAGCTTGGTTTACGGATTAAGGCATACAACTGCCTTAAAAAAAAGGATATAAACACAATTGGCGAACTGACTGATAAGCTTGAAATAGAATTAAAAAACATAAGAGGATTTGGTAGAAAATCTCTTTATGATGTAAAGGAAAGACTCGGAGAACACGGGCTTTCATTGAGGGAGAAATAAATATGAACGTGAACATATTAACTGAGGATGGTGCATTCGGGTATCGTCCTGAAAATAGCCTTGATATGAGTAGCGATGTTCAACTAATAACCGGTTTATACGAAGCATTACAAAGGCTGGAAAGTAGAGGCGTTGATGTTGAATTAGAGTTATCTGGCAGTGCTCTTGAAGGATATAGAGATTACAAAGCTCAATTCCAGGATGTTCTTGTTCCTATGGACAGGAATTATCTCGGCGAATACACTGCAGAAGAATTGTTTAGAATGGCTGGCATTGACAAAAGCCCAAAAGAATTGAATGTATTAATTGAATATCTGGATCTTTCTCTAAGAACATATAATTGCCTGAGAAAAGTAAACATTGATACAGTGGGTGATCTGATCATATTCTCTGAAAATGACTTAGAGGCAATCAAAGGTTTTGGCCGGAAGTGTTCCTTTGAAGTTGAAGAAAAGCTTGGAGATCGTGGATATAAACTCAGAGATGAAAGTGATGTGCCTGATAAGCTAACTTCATCAACTTCAATTGCGGATTTTGTTATGCTTATGCCTAATTGTCGAGTACAAGCATATCAATTCCTTCAAATAAAAGGAATAAAAACAGTTGGCGAGCTTTGCGAGTTGACAGAACCTGACCTGTTAATATTATCTGCTTCATTCACCTCGCGGTATTCTAATGTTCTGAACTCATTTCGTGGTCATTATGATCCATGTGATAGTGTCAAGGAGACACTTGCAAATTATGGATTTTCATTGAAATGAGAAGTATAACATGATGTTTATTGGTCAAATTTCCGAAACATTTGATTTCTCATCTCTTAGCGTAGCTCTCAGTACTGATTCCGTATAATTCTATCCATTCACGCGTCCTGCCAGTGATTATTACCCTGGCTTTTGCCAGTTCCTTCATGTTTTTACAGCCGGTTGCAAACATTGCAATTTTCAGTTCTTTTTTCTTTTGTTCCATGAATTCAAATAGCGATTTGCGTCCTTTCATAGCCTGTTTTAAAATTGGCAATGCCATTCCAGTCATGTCAGCACCTAGTGCCATTGATTTCGCAATGTCTATACCGCTTCTAACTCCGCCGCTGGAAACAACAGAAACATCCAGTTCATGACTACATAATATTACAGAAACAGCAGTTGGAATACCCCATTCTGAAAAGGATGACAAGCCTTTTCTATAGGATTCCACAAGAGGCCACGATGTTCCGCCAAAGCCAGCAACATCAACAGCTTCTATACCAGCATCTTCCAGTTTTTTTGCAACAAACTGGCTTATTCCGTTTCCAACTTCTTTGGCTATTACAGGAATTCCAACATCCCTGCAAACATTTTCTATCATTTCCATTGAATCGGAGAAATCTGTATTGCCTTCAAGCTGACATGCTTCCTGAACAGGATTCAGGTGTATGCATAATGCGTCAATGCCTGTTTCATTTATCAGCCATTCAAAATCAGATTTTTTATATTCGCTTAGGTTTGTAACGCCAAGATTACCGATCAAAAATACGTCAGGAGCAAGATGCCTTATTCTGTATGTTGAAACTGACTTTCTGTTCTCAAGCATAGCTCTTTGCGAACCCAGAGCAAATGGTATGTTAAATTTCTCAGCTGCTTCAGCCAGTACAGTATTTATTTTATAGGACCTGTTATGGCCGCCAGTCATTGATGATATCATCAGAGGAAATGAAAATTTCTTATTTAAAAACCGAACCTCTGTTTCTGCTTTATTCAGATCCACGCCTGAAAGTGCATTATGAAGAAGTATTACATCTGAAAATCCAGCAGAGCCGATTTCAACATTATTTTTCAGGCAAATATTAAGGTGATCTGCCTTTCTGGTTTCTGTTTTCATACTAAGCTATTGGGTTGTGGATTTAAATAATTTAACAATAAAATCTAAATTATGAATCCAAAAGCAAGTTTCTTTAAAGAGTATAAGACAATCCAGAGGAAGTTTCAACTTCCTCATATCAATGACCTTCAGAAGAAGTTTAAAATAGAATTTGATTCTGAAATTCCGGTCATTGAAAATATACGCGAGGAGCTGTCCGACAAAATATTCGATTTTTCAGACCGTGTTCTGGAGCCGCTGCTGAGCGAGCCTGATACCTTGCATGGTTTTATAGAGCATCATATGATATCAGATGAAGACCGCAGAAAACTATTTGAAATCTATAAGAAAATCCAATCTCTTAAATGGGAAAACCACATACTTTCCATAAATTCTTCAGAGGAAAGTTCAGGAAACTGGATAAAAAAAGCATGGGATCTCTGGAACAGCGACATTGAACAGGCAGTTATGGATATCTGCAGAAGATTTTCAGAAGAATGGAGAAAAATAGAGCCACTGAAGAACAATGAAGAAGTAATTCATGGATGAGGTAACATGTGGATGAGGTAACATGTGGATGAGTTATTGAAGCAAAATTAATACGTATAATGGGATAGATGCTGTCTATAATGAGAAAGGGGTTAACAGTTGATATATAATCCAGTTGGGTTTTTCAAAGAGATACAAAATTTCGGGACAATAAAATCATATATGAGAGTTGGAATCTGAGTTTACCAAATTTCCGATGAAGCCGGAAAAAATCAGATTCGGCGCAAAAAACATGCGCCGGAAAAAATAAAAATCACAGATTAATTATAAGTTTATTTCTTTTTTGCTTTTGCTTTCTTTTTTGCCATGATTTTTCACTCCTTTGATTTAATACAGAAAAAAGTTTCTGCAAACATTACTGATAATACATGCATACAGGTAGTATAAATAATTTTTTAGAAATTTGGAATTAAAATAAAAAAGAAAAAAAGTTTTTCGCAAGTTAATTATAAATTTATTTCTTTTTCTTCTTTTTTCCTGCCATGATTTTTCACTCCTTTAATTTATTTCACATTACATGCTTTGCATGTAATGATAATATAAAATGTGCGGAAGTAGTATAAATAATTTTTGATATTTTCGAAAAAAATTTCTGATTTTATACAAAAAACAGCATTCCTGCAGTTACTGCAATCATTGCGATCCAGATAATTTTATTCCACGAAAATATTTTCTGGCCATCTAAAGGAGGAAATGGTATAAGATTGAACAAAGCGAGCACAATATTTATGCTTGCCACAGCCATTGCATATTCATTCCATGCTGAAGTAAAGAATGTCCAAACCAATGCCAATGCACCTATAATTATGTTTACTAATGGCCCGGATAAGGCAATAATTCCCTGAATTTTCATGTTCATTTGTCTGGACCTGCCCCACAAATCAATTTTAGGATGAATCATAACAGCGCCAGGTGCTGCGAATTTCAACCAGCCATTTGTAGCCAGAGCAATTACAGCAGCTAACAACAGGCCAAACGGGTACATTCTGTATTCAGCGACAAATCCATAATGCCTCGCAACATAGCGATGAGCAAGCTCGTGGAAAACAAAAGTGAAAATCATAGCAACAAATAGAATAGGCAGAAGATGAATCATTACATCCAGCTTGTCAATGCCTTGGAATGCAAACACCAGTGTAAGTACAGCTATAGAAATTGCCAGATGCCAGATTTCCTGAAATTCCATTCAATCACCCAAAAAAGAGACAAGATTTTGCTGCCTGAATATGATTTTAGACTGCCTGAATGCATAAAAACCCTGAAGTTTGCCTGTTTTTTTCTGAATTGAAGGATTTTTTACCACTACTGGTACAGGGTCGGCTGTATGGACGCCTTTGGAAACTGGTGTGGCATGATCACCTGTTATCAAAACCACATCCACGTTCAATAATTTTTTAACAAGTGTCCTGTCCAAAAGCTCAATCATTTTCTTTTTCAATAGCTTGTTTTTATCGTGGCCAGCATCATCAACAGGTTTTATATGTATCCACAATTTCGGGTATTTTTTTAAGGCATTCTGAGCTGTTCTTATTTCAGTGTGCAGGGATCTCATAAGATAGTTTTTTCCCTGTTTCGGGTACTTATAATGTATAATTTTCATACCAGCTGCCTTTGCTATACCCTTTTCCAATGGCGCGCCAATGCATGCATGCCATTTCTTCATATTTATTTCCGGTATATGAGATCCAGCCCCCCTCAGCAGAATACAGTTAGCTGCAAGCTGATTGTCTTTTATTCTCTGCGCGTTTATGGGATGCTTATTCAAAACATCATAAGACTGCTCCAAAAACATGTTTACAGGTTTCAGGTTGGTTTTTGATATAACTTCTTTTTTATAAGGAAGGTAAGCTGTATCAGGATCTTTTATTTTATGAATACCTTTAATAGTAAAAACACCCCTGTGTTCCAGTGTTGGCGTAAAAATTCCATAACCCAGCTTGTTAACTGAAGCTGCTAATTTTTTAGTTTCTTCTTTTTTCAGGCTGCGACCAACCCTGCGGTCAATTATTTTCGCTTTCCAGATAGAGTTTGTCAAAGAAGCTGTTGCAAAGTTTGCCCTGAGCATTGTTGAATTGCTTTTGAAAACTCCAGCACCCAATGCTTCTAAAGGTCCTCGGCCTGTATAACGATTGTTAAGCTTAGCGCCAAATAACTTCAGAATAGCTGTATCAGATTGCGGCATACTACTGGATTTAAAATAACCCAAAACATGTTTGCTCACAAGCTTATCCAGATTCGGTGTTCTGCATTTTCTAAAAAATTCAGGGCTATCGCCTAGGCCGTCAATCAGCAATAAAATGCGCTGCATGATATTAATTTATACTTTCGTTTTTATTAATATTCTCTATGAGCCTTAAATTCGTTGCTGATCAGGATGAATATAGCGAATTATCTGAATTAAAAGACAGAGAAAAAATATTACAGTTATTATACATGGTCGGAGATCAAGTATACTATAATCGTCGTGTATTGACAGATGAAATTGACAGGGTGTGTGAGAATTGTGGGTTAGATTCGGGAAGTCTGGATATAGGGATTCATCAAATTAGATATGGGGATGTTTGCATAGGTAGAATAGAATATTTCCAGGAACAAAAAACTCCACAATCAGTGAGAAGAAGAAATTCTCAGAGAAGAAGATATCCAAGTTCTTTCAGAAGGCGGGATGAATGGATGATTTAGGCAGAAGGTATTGGTAGAATGTGATAAATGGAATTTTTGTAGTGACTGACGGGGACTCGAATCTGTTACTTGTAGAGTACAAGCAGTTCTGTCCTAAAAGTGCACAAGCAGCTATGTCTGCTTTTCACCAGTTAACTCTGTAGCTGTTTGATTTCTGTTCTTATCTCTTCAATTACTTCTGTGTTATGAATCTGCTTTTTATCTCCCGCTTTAATTGAAATCACATAAAATACCTTTCCGCCAAATTTTTCAGTGAACTTTTCGTGGGTTTTGGCTTGTTGCATTCTTTCCTGATAAATCTGTGTAATGTGTGATACTTCTCCAGCAGGCTTTATTTGAAGCCCTATAAATTTGTCTTTAATTTTGATAAAGAAATCCACATTGTATAATCTATCCCATTCGTCTGGTGCGGGCTCAATTTTCACACCAAGAATATCCTGTAATTGTCCGTATATTGTTTCTTTTTCTGTCATAACGTTTTTGTATTAATATCCTTCCCAATCTTCTTTCTTTTTTGGAGAGCACTTCCTTATTTCTTCAGAAACTTTACCTACATTTCTTGAGAAATTAAATTGAAAACGATTTGTTGCACTATTTAATATCCATTCTTTAGCCATTTGATATGCCTTCTATTAGTTTTACGAAATTATCTTTATATTTAAAGTTATGCTCTGGGATTTTTGCTAACTTTTGTTTAATCAGTTCTTTATTTATGAAGATTTTATTTTTAAGAAATACATAAGCAGGGATTATATCCCCTTTTGGCTTAAATAATGGATCGAATTTCAGGAATATTTGTTTTCCCTTAACATATTCCTCAAGATAATTTAGTGTTTCATCAGATTTTTGTGAAACCCTATCCACGCCCAACAATTTTACTTTAAGTCCTGTATCTAATTCTATTATATCTTCGCTCAAAACACTTACTACTTTATATAATCTTTCTTTATTAAACCTAAACTTATCAGGAGAAATGACTGGTTTAGCATCTTTTATATTTGGAGTGTAATCAATATCCTCTTCAACCCGAATAGGTTGGTCTCGTTTTACAATTTCGATTTTATTGTTTAAAGCAATCAAAGTTCCGTTCAAGCCTATTTTTTCTTTAATAATTGACAGGAATCCTTCGTTTATTTCGTATCCGATTGAATTTCGGTTTTGGTTAAGAGCAACTTTAATTGTTGTTCCACTTCCCAAGAATGGATCCAAGACAGTGTCGCCGATAAAAGTAAACATTTTGATTAGCCTCTTTGGCAGCTACCATTTGGTGGATATGGGTAAGAACCCATTACACTTGCTCCACCTGTAGTATTCATGGTTGTTTTTTTCTGCCATATTATAGAACCCATGTAATCAAACCCGATTTTTTCACATTGGGTTATAAATTCAGAATGCAACGGAGCTATCTTGTACCTTCCGTAGATTATGCTTCTTAAAAACTGGTCACCGATATTTATGCATAATCTTGTTCCTGGTTTTAGGATTCTGAAACATTCCTTCCATACAATGTACAGATTTTTGAGATATTCGTGCAAGGATTGTCTATAACCTATTTGCCCTTCGACATCATAATCTTTAATCTGCCAGTATGGCGGCGAGGTTACGACTAAATCAATCGTGTCGTTCTTTACTTCTTCCATTTTTCTGCTGTCACTGATAATTATTTTTGCTGATGCCATCATAATAGATGTATTTACAATAATTAATAAATAAAGCAGGTATGCGGGGAGTCGGAATTTCCCATCTTTTTCTTTTTTGCCAATGTTTTGAAGAGGAAAAGATTGTTTTGAACCGACGAAAGCACTAAGCTACTAGGTCCTAAGCCTAGCCCCTTTATCTGTAACCATTTTTGGTAGTAATATATTTTTCGTCAACGTTTTTGCATAGTTATTGATTTCAAATCTTGCAAAAACATTGTTCTCCAAAAAGGGTTGGACCAGACTTGGGTATCCCCGCATTTTCTTTAGCTCATAACAGCATCAGGAACTCCTCCTTCATTCCACATTGCCATATAATTTCTATAAAAGGATTTTGATTATTTCATTTCCTGACAACACAGGAAGTTTTGACATGTTGCCCTACCTCGAAATTTGCTATAATTGTTTCTTCAGAACACGATTCCTCTGGCATTCCCATTTCTCTATATAAAGTTCCACAGCTTAATTATCGAGTCCCTTTTTGATTATAGCTGTAAATTTCATATATACACACCACTATTCGATATTTCTACCAAAATCTTTATATAGTCAATTAAAACTTCTTAATGTCTTTTGTTCCCTGTTCTTTATCATTTCCTGAGAAGTTATCCATGATTTTCGCACAAAATCAGGAAATGTCTTGTTGTTTTCCAGCCATTTTCTTAAAAATGCAATAGTTGCAGGATCAGATGTATAACCAGAGCCGCGAAAGCCATAATGTTTCAGCATATCAACTTCTCTGTCCCGCTCCACTTTTGCTATGACTGATGCAGCAGAAACCTCAGGATATTTATTATCAGCAAAATTTTCACAGATAAGTTCAACCTGCTTGTTGTTTAATCCGGACATGATATAGTTATGAAACTTTTCAACATCACTTTGAATTGCATCTATGATTATTTTATCCGGTTCTATTTTGTTGATAATGCCCTGCATTATTTTTATCTCTATTTTGTTCAGATTAGTGGTAGTTCGCATTGAATCAATTTCTTTTGCAGTGAGTTTATGAACTGTAATTGAACTTGAAAGTTTTTTTAGTTCTGGTACAAAGTTTATTCGCTGCTTATGGGAAAGCTTCTTGGAATCCTTCACGCCTAATTTTTTAAGTCTAATAGAATCTTTTCCTTCAATAACATAGCCGCACATTACCAGTGGTCCTATCACAGGTCCGCGACCAGCTTCATCAATTCCCATAACAAGCATCTGAACACCCATTAAAAACCAAATTTGAGTCTGTTTTATTCTCCATTTATATTTCTCTTTCAATCAAAAAATCTCCCAGTGCCTTTAGTTTTGATTTGCCGTTGTTGTTATTTAGTGCAGGATCAAGTCTGCTCCAGGCTTTTGACAATATCTCTCTTGATTTTTTCTTTGCAAATTCAATCGAATTGTATTTTTTGAGCAATTTAATTGCACTTTCAATCTGTTCTTTTGTTTTTTTCTCAGCATTCAAAATCAAGATCAATTGTTTTTTATCTTCCCTGTTAGCTTTATTTAATGTATGTACAACCATCAACGAGCGTTTGCCTTCGATTATATCATTGCCATAGACTTTTCCAAACGATTTCCTGTTTTTTGAAACAACATCCAATATGTCATCCTGTATCTGAAATGCAATACCCAGTGATTCTGCGAATAAACCGACCTTTTCAGTTGTTTTAGCATCAGCTTCGGCAATTATAGCAGCTAATTTGGCAGACATCCGTGCAAGTGTCCCTGTTTTATATGCGCACATCTGCAGATACTGTTTCACACTGACACTCTCGGACAGACCTTTATGCCATGCAATGTCCATTCCCTGTCCAAAAGAAATATTTATCATTTCCTGAATGTAAATTTCATAAAGTCTTGTTTTGATTTTTTCATTCAGATTTGAATTTTTGAACAAGTACAGTGGCATAAAGTACATCATGTTACCGGCATTTATTGCGATATCATCACCAAAAATTTTATGCACACAGGGTTTTCCACGTCTGGTTTCACCCTTATCTTCAATGTCATCTATCAAAAGCGTTCCATTGTGTATTATTTCAGGTATCACACAAAAATCATAATTCTTTTTGACATCAGCTTCCAAGGCCTCCAAAATAACCAGAAACATAAATGGTCTCCACCTCTTTCCACCCCTATCCAGAAGGTTCCATATAGGATCAGCTATTGATTTGTTTACAGCAGCAACATCATAATCATATTCAGATTTTCCAGCTATTTTTTCCAGTGAATTTTTGCTATAAATCCTTGGAAAATATTTTTCCATTACAGCATCTATTTTAAGCTTTTCTTTTTCGAGAAGAAACATTATATCCATAGACAAGACACCTTTCTAACCTTTCTTTTTATTTATGAAATTCTCCAAAAATCTGACGACAGCCGAAGGCTGTCTTGGAGTTTCAGGAACAAAGTTCCTGAAACCGAGGGTATTTGTGAAAAGAAAAAACTAACGCTTTCTCGTTTACACACAATCATTGTTTTTCTTTTTTTAGTAAAACTTTATTTGCATTTTATTTAAATATGCACTATTCTATATTTTTCTTTTGATATCTTACCTTTTCTTTTTCTAAAAGAAAAGGTAGAATGAGCCTGACGGGATTCGAACCCGCGACTTTCTGGTCCGAAGCCAGACGCTCTGTCCAGATTGCTCATCTCTGAGGAAGCATTTTCCTCAAACCGCACGGTTAATTTTGAATTTAAATTTTTTCTTCTTGAAGATTTCCCGAGGGTTTTCTTCTTTTTCCTAAAAAGAAGAAAAGGCTCTGAGCTACAGGCCCAATAAAAATTAAATTTATACAAATTAAAGTTTAAATTACATAATAATTTCATGAATTCTGGCGAATTTTTTGAACATATTGATGATTTTGCAAATAAGGTAGCTGCGATTTCTGTTTTTGCAGAACTTTGTTCTAAAACAACACAGAGACAGGATAAAAGAACAGCTTTAATACATGAAATATATCAAGGCCTGATAGAAGATGTTAGAAGGACATCTGAATGGAATATTTCGTTAACAGAGTCTACTGCACCTTATATATGTGGCTATGGACATGTTTCCAAAATTAAGTAAATCTATCAAATCAAAAGGCTGGAAAGAAGTAAAGCATTGGAACAGATTAATAGTTGATGTTGAAAGATTGATGTATCCGAAAGTCAATTTTGGCATTGGCAGTCATTGTAATGTCATGGAACTAGAAAGCATGCCATTCTGTTCTCCGGGTGGGTGGTTAGAATATAACCTTGCTGCCATTGAAACAGGATTTTATTCTGGTTATGGAAATAATGCTTCAGCAATTTCGTTTAAAACCTATGAGAAGTGCAGTGCTGCAGGATAATCAGGACAGTTCATAGAAATTGCTTCTACAGAAAGCGGCTTTTCTGAATCCGAAGTATTTATTATTGCCCAATCAATGCTGGCAGGCGGCATCGGATCTGAAACACTATAATCAGATAAAATATATTCTCTGTTTTTTAGAGGATCAGCATAGATTATAGAAGCTTTCAACGTAGTTAAAGAGATCTGAGTATTGGTGTTTTTAACTGTAAAACTGACATTGCCGTTTGAAAAAGAAAGTGTTGTAATGTCCAATGCACCTATGCATTTTGTTTCAGTGCTTATTCCAGTTGTTTTTTCCCTTACAAAAGTAGTTGCCCAAGTAGCCATAATTCCAGCTATGGCAGTAGTAAATGCGATTAAAATCACACTAGCTATTAAGGGCGATATACCTTTCATCAGGCACCACTATTATTCATTAATAGAGCCTGATTTAAATAGTTTATTTCAGTTCAATGCGAAATTTTAAAGCAAGGAAAACTAAATTAATTAGTGAAACATTATGAATAGACATACCTATATAATTTTGGCTGTTCTGCTGGTTTTTGCAAGCGGTTGTATTGAAAAAAACAAAATATACGAAATTGACCTTAAAAAAAACACCGAGCAGAAATTCAGTGGAATAGAATATATGATAAGCGGAGAAGATGAAAAAGACTTTTATATGAAAACCGAATACGGACAGATCAGCATAAAAAAAATCAAAAATCCATCCCTGATGCACATCCAGCTCCTTGGCAGTGAAGCAGATTATATCACTACGCCAGTGCTCTATATTCAGGAGGATATGAATTTCGAAAAAGCTGAAATACAACTGAAAAAAAACGGATTTGTAAATAGAGTATTTTACTGCGATTCATCTGACTGTAAAACATGGAAAAAAACCGGGCTGAAATTTGAAGACCGTGGAAATGAAATTTATTTTGTTGTTAACCATTTCACTGCATATGCAGGTGGCATTGGCTATGAATCACAGCTTGTAACATGGGACCAGAATGATACATATTCACCGGCATTAATCAATGAACAGATTTATTTTTATGCAAATTATACAAATACGACAGGCAATGATCCTGTTCTGGGGAACTGTTCAGTAAGATTTAATACAACTTCACCATGGACAGATCCAGTTAATATGACATATAATTCAACAAGTAAATTATATGAATACAACAAAACTTTCAGCGTTCTGGCAAACACAACATTTAACATAACATGCAATGCTTCTGAATATGAATTGTGGAGTGCAAATGATACAGTGAAAATAACAGAATTAGGCAGGCCTATTTTGGGCATACTGAATATAGAAACATTTTATAACAGCTATGTAAATGAAACGTTCAATCTTTCAGTCACAGCTTCTGATGAATACAATATATCTGCCTGCTATTACACTGTAAACGGGAACACATGGGCTAATGCAGTGTGGACAAATACATCATGCGTGAAAACTGGCATATCCTGTTCAGATGGCCAGAGTTTATCATTGGGTATAAAAGCCGTTGACAGTGAAGGAAATGAAAATCAAACTTCAATAATTTTAAAAACCTGTGATGCTGCACTGCCAATCATAATCTCTGTTACACCAGCTTCAAATGCATGCACAAATAATACAATTCCGATTCATACTGTTATAGCCAGTGATACGCAAAGCAGTATCAATACAACAAGCTATGAATATACTCCGTATAAAAACGGGTCAGTTCAGAGCATAGTAACGCAGGGAAATACTTATACGTGGAATGCATTAAATCATGGTGAGAGTGTAAATGTAACTGTCCGGGTTAAAGATTTCATTGGCCATTGGTCATCTTATGCATATTCTGGCAACTATACAGTAGATCTTACTGGTTCTTTATCAGTTACAGGATTAAATCCAGCAAACAATACAAATACCAGTGCAATGCCAGTGTTATTTTCATGGAGCATGCCCAATGATATTGGATGCAATAATTCCATCGGGCAGTATAATTTTACAATATTTACTGACAACAATTGTATAACAACATCAGCCAGTTATCTATTCAGCCAGAATTCCAGTTCAGTTTCATTATCCGAAGGAGAGTTTTACTGGCGTGTAAAATCATATGACGGGTTAAATAATTCCGGAGACTGGAGCAACTGCACAAAATTAGTTATTGACAGGACAGATCCTGCTGTATCAATAAAATACCCAGGGAACATCACATACGAGAATGGCACATTAAAATTAAATTTCACTATAATTGAAAGCAGTATAGACAGATGCTGGTATAGCCTCAACAACAATGAAAACATAACAATAACTAGCTGTGTTAATGGAACAGAAATAATATCAGCTCACGGATATAACAATATAACACTCTGGATAAATGATACAGCTGGAAATACAGGAAACAATGCAGTTTTTTTCATCCAGAATAATGTCAGCAAAATTATTGATTTCAATGCAACTAATGGAAACTCAGAAATAATAAGCAGTGCAGCAAATCCATTAAATAATAACAGCTATGTAAATTTTTCTGTTCTATATAATGATGCTGACAACGACAATACAATTCTATATGTATGCAGGCAAAATAACGCAGATAAAAACGGCTGTATTGGCGGTGAGTGGTGCACTACTATTGATAATACAAACCCAAAACATTGTACATATAATATCCAGCCGGGTGAATCATCGCAAATATATAATTATTTCATATTCATGTACGACAGCTACAATATAACAAATTCATCAGGGACATTTCATGTAAATCACATTCCTTATATTAACAGCATAGACATCGTGCCAAGCACAGCCTATGAAACCGGTGTTTTGAACTGCACCAATACATCTTCTGATGCTGATTCGGATTCTATAATAAATTTATATAAATGGTATGTTAATGGAAGCGAAGTATCAGGACAAACCACAAGAAACCTGACTGGCACGTACTTTAATCATTTTGACAATGTAACGTGTCAAATCACTCCAGTAGATGAACATAATTATCAGGGCAATGCTGTAAACAGCAGCGCTCTTATGATTTCCAATACTCTGCCTGTTGTAGCCAGCACTACAATTGCGCCAGCAACAGCTTATGAAACAACCATTTTAAATTGTACAAATAGTAGCGCAACTGATGCTGACAATGACACAGTAACACTAAATTATAAATGGTATAAAAATTCGGATTTTACAGGACAAATAACATGGAACCTGACTGGCACGTACTTTAATCATTTTGATAACATCACT
>JAGVVW010000020.1 GCA_018304635.1 Candidatus Aenigmatarchaeota archaeon | reverse complement strand
TCGCCTTTCTCAAGTTGCCACATAATTTAATCACCAAGAAATATATGGTGATTGCTAATATATAAAAGTTCTGAAATTAAGTGAACATACTATAAGATTGAGATAACTGTAGTATACATAACCAGATTGTATTTTGATTTGAGGCCCCGCGTTTCCCGGGCTTTTTCACTGACTTTGTTTTCTTTATTGCTGTTTTCCGCGATGGCATAATAATATTTCTCCCAACCTATATTTAAGCCTTTTGAACCCCGTTTCTTATTTTCATTATTTCATGTTTTAACGGTGATAGCTTTAGTGTAACTATTTCCCACAGCAGGTCTAAATCAACATCGGAGTATTCGTGAATAAGCACGTCACGAAGTCCGGCAATTTTTTTCCATTCAATTTCCGGGTATTTCTTCCTGAATTCAAACGGCAATCTTACTTTATTAGCATTATAGTTCTTATTTCTTTTAAACTTTATTCTCAATAGAATCATTATGAAATCAGCAAAATATAAATCATGCAATTATATATATATCCTTGTCCTAATACTGCTGTCAGCTCTTGTTTTAAGGCTGATAAATATCACTACTTTTGATTTTACACCGGATGAGGCATTATACAGCTATATTTCACGCGGCATGAGTCAGGGACATTTCATAATATCAGCTTACTACCATCCTTTGCTAACATTTTTATATCCTCTTTCCTGGATTTTTTCTGTTCTCGGTGCCAGCGTTATCATTGCCAGGCTTTTTGCAGTTTTTCTAGGGCTTGCAGGGATCTTGGTATTGTATTACATAACAAAAGAATTGTATGACAAAAAAACAGCACTGATTTCAGGTCTCATTCTAGCTGTTTTTCCGCTTCATATTTTAATGAGCAAAATGGCAATGGCAGATATCTTAACGAATCTGATTTTTCTGCTGCTGTTTTATATGATGCTCGTGTTTCATAAAACAGGACAAAAGAAATATTTATATCTCGGTGCTGTTATTTTCGGGCTTGGAATAAATAACGTAGAAAATGTTGTTTTATTCACACCGCTTTTTATGATTTATGCTGTTCTGAATCCTGATATAATCAAAAAACTGCAGTTTAGATCAGTTACAGCAGCAATAATTATTGCTGCACTGGTTGCACTGCCTACACTGGGTTCCTTTATAATTTTCAAATTCCTCGGTTTTCCCACACCAATTCTGCATTATACTAATACAGCTGGCTTCGGTTCAGGTATTCTGGAGAATTTTTCCTTTTACATAACAGGATTTGTAAACGATAATACAATATTTTTTGCATTATCATCACTGATGGCATTAATATATTTTTTATATTATAGAGACAGAAAATCAGGATTTCTTTTGGCATGGTTTGTTTTGATTTTCTGTTTTTTTAGCCTTGCTTCAGGAATAAGTTTTACACGCTATCTTTTGCTTGTGTTAATTCCAGTATCAATATTGATTGGTCGTATGGTAGTGGAAGTATTTGAAAACAATCGGATACTTATAGTCTATATATTGCTTGGGCTTTTTATAATATCCATAAACCACACCATTTCGCAAAGTTTTCCAGACTGGAAAGGCTGGGATGAAGTTGGAAGCTACATAAAAACAAATACACAGCCTGATGATCTGATATTTACAGACCAAGGATGGATAATAAACTTCTATGCTGATCGTTACGCTACAAATTACATAAACTATAACGAGCTGGAAAACCCTCCGGAGAACCTGAAATTTATTGTGATAAAAGCTGATGAATTTCAAAAAGAAAAAACCAGGCAATATGCAGAATATATAGATAAAAATTTTCAGTTAACTAAAACAATCAAAGACTTTAAAATATATTCGGTGTCCGAACTAAAGCGAAGCAAGGCTTTCAGGCCAAAGCCGTTTTT
Source organism: Candidatus Aenigmatarchaeota archaeon (assembly GCA_018304635.1). Taxonomy (GTDB): domain Archaea; phylum Aenigmatarchaeota; class Aenigmatarchaeia; order GW2011-AR5; family JACRMX01; genus JAGVVW01. Next base: position 12,299 of record JAGVVW010000020.1, on the reverse strand, counting down.
CGCTGATATTTATTTGAAAATGTGGTCTGAATGCAATTATAGTTTCCAGTGTCTGAAAGAAAAGATATCTGTCCAGTACGGTGGGTCTGCTCCTATATCAAGTGACAAAAATTTTTATACACAATGATTATTTAAACAAAGCTGATATTACATAATTCAATTATGAAAATCAAAACTGCTATAATCATAGTTGGTGGAAAAGGCCTGAGATTACGGCCATATACAGACAATATTCCGAAGTGTATGATAAAAATTGCCGAAGAACCACTTCTCTACTGGATTCTGGAATGGCTCAGGAATAATGGGGTAGAAAAAGTTATACTTGGTGTTGATTACAAAAAAGAGGTTATAATCGAATACATCAGGCAGAATGATTTTGGAATGAAGATAGTTATCAATGACCATACGAATGCAGAAGGCACTGGCGATGCTTTCAGGCTTGCAATCGAGAACCAGTGTGTTGATGACGAGGTTTTCTTGGCCATGAATGGCGATGAATTAACAGATGTTTCCCTGAAAAATTTCCTGACATTCCACAACCAGTACAAGCCAATAGCCACAATCTTGTTATGTCCACTAAAAAGTCCTTTCGGAATAGTGTCTGTTGACAGTAATCACGTGGTAATAGAATTCCAGGAAAAACCGATACTGGATGAATATTTTGTAAATTCAGGTATATATATTTTCACACAGGAGATTAGAAAATACCTTCCTGAAAAAGGCGATATAGAAAGAACAACATTCAGGGAGCTTGCCATTATGAGAAAGCTGGCTGCATTTAAATATTTTGGATTTTGGAATACTATCAACAATATCAAAGAACTCAAGGATATAGAAAAGAATATAGACATTTTGAAAGAAACGCGAGAGGATTAGATGGAAAGAGTCTTTGTCACGGGCGGGACAGGATTTATAGGAAGCGAGCTGATAAGGGAACTTTCAAAGCAATATGAAGTGCACGCACTCGTCAGAACTACATCAAACAGACATGCTTTAGATACTATTATGGATGTTCTGGATAAGATAGAAATGCGATACGGAAATCTTACTGATTATAGCACAATAAGAAAGATTATCAAAGATATATCACCGCATTATATAATACATGTCGGCGCCTCAACAGCTGTAAGGCATTCTTTTGATAATGTTCTGGAATTTCAGAAGGTTAATTATTGCGGAACAGTGAATCTTGCACATTCAGCATTGGACATACCGGATTTCAAAAAATTCATATTCGCCTCAACCATGGAGGTTTACGGCTGGCAGGATTCAGGAAAACCATTTACTGAAGAGACAAAGCCTAATCCGGAAAGTCCGTATGCTGTGTCAAAATTAGCTGCAGAGGAATACATAAGAATGGCTGGCAAAGCCTACGGGCTTCCCTATATAATTTCCAGAGCATGCAATACATTCGGAAGGAAGCATAATACAGGTTTTATCGTAGAATATTTGGTAACAACAATGCTCAGAGGCGAGACAGTATATATAGGGACACCTGATACTGTGAGAGATTTAATGTATGTTGATGACCATATCAATGCATACATAACATCTCTGAAATCCCCTGTGAAAAATGAAATATTCAATTTCGGGACAGGTAACATGATAACTATCAGGAGCCTGGCAGAAAAGATAAAAAAAATGACAGATTTTAAGGGTGATATAGTTCATAATTTTCCACCAGACTATCCTTTCAGGCCTGTGATTTCGCCGTTTCTTTCACTGGATTCAGGCAAAGCTAATCGTGTGTTAAAATGGACACCAAAAGTCATGATTGAAGACGGACTGAAAAAAACAGTGGATTACTGGAAATCCGTGGTTCATGTATGAAAAATAATCCAGTGCTTTGAAATCTTAGAAAGATTTCGAAAATGTTGTAAACATTAATTTGTCTCAGTACTAGTCTTCCGAAAGGCCAAGTTTTATTTTTATCATTTCTAAAACAGGCTCTGCATACCGCTTAAATTGTCTGGCATATGAAAGTTTTGATTTTCCTTCGGTTCTTGTTCTATAGTATATCGGAATCTCTTTTGTTGTGTATCCTTTGTGCACAGCTTTGAGAAGAATTTCCACATGAATGCCAAATCCGTTGTTCACAAGTTTCAGGCTATCTATCACATTCCTTTTATACAGTTTGAATCCTGTTGTTATGTCGTTCACTTTCGCATCAAGAATGAGATTTACAAGAAAATTATATGTTTTGCTGATAATAACACGGGTAACAGGCATATCGCTTTTTCCACCCTTTGTAAATCTGGATCCTATAATAATATCTGCGTCATGTCTGTGTATGAAAATATCTTTTATTTCTTCAGGATCATGGGAAAGATCAGCATCCATAATTATTATATATTTTCCAGTACAGTTTTTGAAGCCTTCCCTGAGTGAGCTTCCAAGATCCTTATTTTCCCTGTTATATCTTTGTATTAAGTGGATTCTTTTGTCACGGCGACTAATATGCTCTGCCAGTTCCCCTGTCATGTCAGTGCTGTGATTATTAATGAAAACTATTTCCCAGTTTATCCCGAGTTTGTTCAGGGCATTTATAAGTTTCTTAAATAAGTTTTCAACGTTTTTCTCCTCATTAAAAGCTGATATCACCATAGAAAGTTCTTTTTCTGCCATTATTTACCATCCTCTGTTTTTTCAACATAACATTTTATGATTTTCTAATGCCCTTTGTATACAGTATTGCCCCGAAAGGAAGCGATGAAATTTTTTGTTCTAAATTGAAAAAAAAGTCAGCGATCTTTGTCGAGAAAAGCGATAATGGAAGCGATACAACATAATGTGTTTCTGCATTCACATCCTCGAAGCCGGTTCTTCTGAGAAGAGATTTCAATTTTAGCATATTGAACTTTGTTATATGCTGTTCATGTAATGAATAACCTTTTTCTGTGAGTGTTTTGTCAAATGTAAATTCTGCTATAGGCCACAGGGACGCATAGTTTGGTGTTGTGATTATAACCTTTCCGTTGTTTTTTAATTTTTTGTATATCTGCTCAAGTGCTTTTTCTGTATCTCTGATATGCTCAATTATATGGGATGCTATTATGACATCAAATTTTCCGTCAGAAGAAGGGATGTTTTCTATTGACCCTACCCGGAAATCAATGTTTTTTAATTGTTCCTCTCTGGATTTACTGGCAGCGTGATTTATGCATGCTTCCGAGATGTCAATCCCGGTTGTCCTGCACCCAACATTTCTTGCAATCTTTCTTGTGACCACGCCTGAGCCGCATCCTATATCCAATACGACATCGGTTTTTTTCAGGTCGGCAAATTTAATCATATATTGTTCTCTTGTTTCATAAAACCATGACTGGGGTTTACAGGATGAATGCACATCCTCGTAATACGAGCCTCTTATTTTCTTGTACGTTTTCATAGTCAGTATTGAGTTCTTTAAAGATATAAATACTAATCAGAATAAAAATATTATATGGCAGCGAAACGTAAAGCAAAAAATAACAAGCGAAACATAAAAACAAAACGCTCAAAAACAAAGACTAGGCACTCAAAAACAAGATATAATATCATAATAGCTGTTGCTATTATTGCAATTTTTCTGATTCTGTTTGGTATTGTTCAGGCTGCTGTAATGGTAATGCCGACTGGGAAGTATACTGGAATGGCATTAAGTGCTACAAAAGGCCGGATATATGTTAAGTCAACACCATCCAAGGCAAGTACATATATTGACGGTGTCCTCCGTGGATTAACACCTATTCAAATATCTGTTAAAGAAGGATGGCATACTGTTGGTGTAACCAAAACTGGATATTACAACTACACAAATAATACATATGTTTATGCTGGAAAAACCACATTAGTAAATGTTACTCTTGTTCTGACAAATCCGATTCTAAAAACAGGCAGACTTGTTGCTATTTCAGATCCGTCAGCTGCCAAAGTTTATTTAAACAGTACCTACAAAGGTCTGACACCTTTGAACATTTCAGTTATATCTGGAGCGTATAAAATAAATATAAGCAAGAATGGTTATCAGGATTATATAAATACAATATACATTTATACAAATACAACGTATGTAAATGTGACACTTATTAAGAAATAAAACATCCCTGATAAATCAAATACCCCATGAATGAGCTTCAGGAGCAGGATGTAGAAAAATATCTGGGGATTGTATTCTGATGGCTGACTTATCTGGAAGTTTCTGATTTTCAATATAATTCTGGCAGAAATGAAACTTTAATACCTTTCGTGTGAAAATATTCTTGATAATTATGATAGAGATGGAACTTCACTCGCATTCATGTTATAGTAAGGGCATCAAGATTCTGCATGAAGGCATTGGCACCCCGCAGCAAATGATAAAACAAGCTAAACACGTAGGTCTTGGAGCACTGGCTATTACAGACCACAATACTGTAAAGGGTTCGTTGAGCGGCTTAAAATATGCAAAGCAATATGGTGTAATAGTTATACCGGGAATTGAAATAACATCAGCTGATGGAGATATTCTGGGTTTGGATGTAAAGGAACACATTAAGCCCTATATGAATGCTGAAGAAACTATTGAAAAAATACACGATATGGGCGGGATTGCAATTTCTCCACATCCATTTGATATTAAAAATGCAGGACTCGGAAAGCTTTGCCTGAAAGCTGATGCCATTGAAGTTTTCAATGCACTCAGTCTTGACAGGTTTTCAAATCTGAAAACCTTCAAAATAGCTAAAAAATATAGCAGACCGATGACAGCTGCCAGTGATTCGCATGCATTAACAATGATAGGGTGCAGCAGAACGTGCGTTGAAGCTTCAGACATAGGTGATATTTTAACTGAAATTTCCAGTGGTCGGACGAAATTAATGAAAAATTATCTTTCAACCCGTATAATTGTCGATTGGGTTATAAACAGGATGCAGTTGTCATATGAACACAGTGCAAAATACATTGAACAGAACTATTCGTATCCAAAAAGAATTGTTGCAAATGCTTTTCTTAACCTGTCCAAAAGAAGCCCGGGTAAAATTGATTATTTATTTGATGCTATGGGATATTTTGCAATGGTAAATGCGTTTATTTACGGCGGCATGAAATATATAACACGATGAGAGAGATATGGAAAATCAGGAATAAGAAAAATAAAAATTAAAGGAAGAGGGTGATAGGGAGAAACCTTATCATCTCTTTTAAAAAGAGGTGTCTCCTATATGGATCCTGTCAGCATACTTGTAAGCAACTGGAATTTTGTGTTTGTTATAGTTAGCTTGTTTGTGATGTTCTTTGTAGCTAAGAATCCTGCCAAGGCTTTAATTCATGCAGTTTATGTAATGGCGGGTTCTATAATTGTTCCAGTTCTTGGAATTTATTTTCTCGGATGGAACTACATACTCTCCAGCCAGAGCATCATAGGCTTTGTAATGGTCGGGCTTATTTGTTATTATATATATCTCGTGTTCCGCACAATATATCATTATACATCTCGTCTTGAGTCGTCAATGAAGCGCGGCATAAAACCACTGGATGCATTCAAAAAGAAGAAAGCATAAATACGAACAAGAAGATGGTCTGGGTTTAATCAGAGGATACAAAACCGCAGTAGGAAAAACTACACTAACAAATTACATGATATCACAGGATTTTGAAATTGTGTAAAAGCGAAACTATTTATTTTAACCACAAAGTGGGTTAAAGGAGTGTATTCGAGCTTTATATACTACTTATAAGTAATATTACTATGAGGCTTTACCATCTTGTTTCGAAATCCGTTTTAGATAGGATCAAAGAAGTAGGATATTTAGAACCGCGTACAGAAACCAATGACGATTTTCATCCGGGTGTTTTTATTGTGTGCGGAGCAGCTCCAGATTTCAATGAGTGGAAAGAGTACGGATTATTTGAAACACTAACCAGAAAAGTAAAGAGAGGTAGCAACGGGGTTGTTATTTTGAGCTTTCCTGTATCAGATGAAAATTTTTATTTCAGGGAGCATGCACACATTTCTCCAAAAAGGTTTTTAGAACTTTATGGAAAAGACCTGTGGAGCATTCATATGTACGGTTCGGATACTGCTGAAATAATTGGTGAAGAAGACTACAGAAATTTTCAAAGGCAACGCGACCTTTATCTTTCTTCGTGGATTTCAGGAAGTGAATACGATAATTCTTACAGTGTTCCCGAAGTATGGTATCCTGATAAAGTTCCTTTGGAGAAAATAAAATTAGAAGGCATGACCGCGGTTGGCTAAACAGAATATTTTATCCCTACCTCTCTATCCAGATGCTGGATGAGAGGATCAATATTTTTCCTATAAGCTACAGGATCTTCCGCGAACCAGAATTTTTTCTCACCTTTTTTGTGGTATTCAGGAATAATTATTTCATTGCCGCATTTTTCAGCAGGAGCACACCAACACCCTATTCTCTCACAATATCCCCGATTTTTACCCTCGTCGCAAGACCACTGCCGGAAATTCTTGTGCCTTCTAGGTGAAATGTAGCATCAGGGCTCCCAAGCATAACAGTTTCATCGTAAACAGCAATTGTCAGGTTATCCAAAACAACATCACCTTTAGCATTATTTAAATCAAGATCAGGAAAAATAGCACGTATATCTATGACAGGATCCTTGGCTTTCAGGTTTATGGTCTTATCAACTGAATTAAATTGTGTGCCACCGAAAAATATTTTCTTATATTGGCCTTGCATTATCATTATATTTTCAAAATCCATATTTCCTCTGAAGCCCTCGAGCCTGACAGAATCTGCTATAAATGTTCCCGAAGGAGACGTAACATCTATGTTGCCTGACAATTCAACTGTGGAATTCTTAAAATAAACTGAAATATTGCGCTGATAATTAAGATCAATTGAAAAAAGAATATTCGCATCTGATTCACCAACGCCAATAACTTCAGGCACCTCAGGAATATGACCACCGATTTTTTCACGGGCATCATCAACTATGCCTGATATCGGGGAATTAAAAGTCAGGAGATAATATACTATAAGAAGTGTAATAACGACACTGAAAATAACTTTAAAAGCCATCATAACCACCAAATATGTATATTGTTTTATGTGATTTTCATATTTATTTATAGTTATCGCAACAATATTAAAAAGCTTCTAAAGTAGGGATTCACATGGCTGAAGAAATTTTAGGGAGTGTTGTATGGTTTTTGCTGTTTTTTGTATTCATATTTATATATCCCAGACTGATGCTTTCTCAGTTAATATATCAACTGGAGCAGAGTGCTTCAAAACTTGAGGAAATGTCCAAAAAATCCAACAGAATATGTGCCAAAAAAATAGCACCCAAGCCTTCTAAAGAATTGCAGGATAAAATTGATGAATTTACGGATTTCTTTGTTGTTGAACCTTCATCTCTTGATCCTTATGGCATTGTACATAAAATTGACCAGACAATAAGGTCAATGGAAAACCGGTTTACAGAGTTTACAGATGAAATAGCTTCAGGCAAGAGCGATAAAGAAAAGCAGGAAATAAACTATGCTTTGCGCGCTTCAATTGGTGTGAGACAGATATCAAAAATCGTAAGGCATTATGTCGAACTTACAAAGAAATTCAAAAATCTCCAGATAGCAATGATACTGAAAATGCAGCTGCCTATAATAGAGAAGATTGCCAAGGGCGAGTTAAAAGGAACAGAATCTTTTGTTAATGGCTGGCCAATTGGTGATTCTATCGGGCCGCTGGTAGCGACGTCAATGATGGAAAAGAGCCGTGTTATTGCTGAAGACGTTGTAATGGCTGAAGAAAAGATTGAAGGAAGAAAATGCTTTATTCTTAAGGCTACAGGCCCTTCACCGCATCTTGGGCGAGTAGATGAAGCTATAAACAAAATTATGAAAAGGAATAAGATCGCCAGAGTTATAACAATTGATGCAGCTGGAAAATTAGAAGGTGAAAAAACCGGAACTGTTGCAGAAGGTGTTGGATTTGCAATGGGCGGAATCGGCCAGAGAGAACTTATAGAAAATGTATTGCTGCCAAAGAAAATTCCAATAGATAGTGTTGTTGTAAAAGTAGGCATGACTGAGGCAATTGAGCCAATGAAAAAAGATATATATGATGCTTATCCAAAAACAGTTGAATATGTTAAAAAAGCAGTCAAACGGACAAAGAAAACAGACAAGCTTATAATTATCGGTATCGGAAACAGCTGCGGTGTCGGTAACGATAAATCAGCTGTTGAAAGCGTGAAAAAGGTCGTGGAAGAGCTGCATAAAAAAGAAGAAGAGCGCAAAAAGAAAAAAGGCAAAAAAAAGAATGATGAAGAATAGAATAATATGCGAAGCATGCGTGTTTCTTTTTCCGTACAGGCTTTTTCTTTACAAAGAAAAAGAGTGTAGAAGGAAAAACACAAAGAGAATGATGAAGAATAATATGCAGAAAGAAAAGTTATAAAAGTGTCAAGGGAAGCTGACAAAGAAAATAATATATGCAACGAAGTTTGCCAAAGTGTTTTCTTTGGTGAACTTAAGCTTTTTTTCGAAAGCAAAGCTTTTGAAAAACACGAGATGTGCTTCGCACATCGAGTAATCTTTTACAAAAGAAAGGTTAGAAGTATGACAGAATTTTTTAATTTGCAGGAAAATGAGAAAATTGTACAGGAAATAAAGCCAATGGAAAGTCTGAAGTGGTATTTCTTCTTTGGCCGCCATTGTTTTACACTTTTGTTATCATAGTAATGGGATTGATGTTGTTTTTAGAACCGGGCCGTATTGTGTTTTTATGGATATTTTTGGTTATTGCCATTCCAATAATGATAATTTTGAATGTTATCAGCGCATTTTTACATTATAACAAGCAATATTATTGGATAACGAACAAACGTGTTATATACAAACGAGGCTTCATCGGTTACAGAGTAATGTCAATTCCACATGAAAGAATCTCTGATGTCATAATATCTAGAACATTCTTGGAAAGTATATTTGGTTTTGGTAGTGTACATATACAGTCACTAGCAGGGCAGAGTAGCGGGACAACCACTCTTGGCTCTGAAGGAGTGCTTCTTGCTGTGCCTGAACCTGAAAAATTGCAGGAATTAATTTTCAAACTGGTAAAGTTAAAAAGAAAGACAGAAGGTCTGACATTTTAGTGCGTTGACATTTTGGAAATTCTAAAGTAGGTTGCTTTCACTTTAAGCATGATCATACAGATTTTGAAATCTTGCTTTCGTTTTTTCAAAGGATTTAAAACTATGAGCAAAAGATAATTATGATGAAGTCTGATTTTATATACAATTTTCTGGACAAGAACTGGAAAATTCTGACGTTTCCGATGATAATAGCCATGGTAATTGCTGCTGCATTTCTTATTATACACTATGTTCAAACCGGAGATTTTATTGACAAAGACGTTGAATTAAAAGGCGGAAAACTAATAACAATTGAAGTTGACAATGTTTCAAGTATTTCTAAAATTGAGTCCTTGGTTCCGGACGCGAACATCCGTTTTGTATCTGGTTTGCAGTCCTCGATATTAATTGAGGTTTCAAATGATGCTGATCATGATGCTATAATTAAAAAATTAGCTGAAAACGGAATAACTGGACCAACCAGTGTGCGCAGCATTGAGCCTGCATTAAGCGATGTCTTCTGGAAGCAGGCACAGCTTGGAATTATAGTTGCGTTTATACTAATGTCTATCACAATTTTTATAATATTTCGTTCTGTTGCACCAAGCTCAGCTGTTATTTTCGCTGCTGCTACAGATATTATTATTACAGCTGCTTTAATGAATGTTTTTGGCATTCCGCTTTCACTGGCTTCATTAGCAGCATTGCTGACTCTGATTGGTTATTCGGTTGATACTGATGTTTTGCTGACAACTAATGTATTGAAAGAAGGGTCAGAGATAAAGCACAGAATTTCATCCGCAATGAAAACAGGGCTTACAATGACTGCATGTGCTCTTGCTGTTTTAATTGTTATGATACTTTTCTCAGGATCAATTGTATTGCAGCAGATAGGATATGTCTTATTCATAGGGCTGTTAGTTGATGTTCCAGCTACGTGGCTTACAAATGCAGGGCTTTTGAGATTTAAATTAGAGAGTGACAGGAAAAAAGAAATGAGCAAAAGATGAAAAGATGAGTTGATTCCAACCTGTACATGCTTGAAATGAGATCAACTGAAAGGGTGTGATAATTTGAGTGTACTAAAAAATCCGCGTGTAATAATATGGATTGCATTTATACTGATTGCAATAATGCTGATAGGCCCGCGTTTTGACAGAAGTGGTCTGCAGGTTGTCAACAGCCATGAAACAGGCATTCAGAAAGGAGATATTATTAAGACTATAAATGGAAAGCCTGCCACGGAATTGATTCTTAATGAAGATTATTATGAAAGAGTAAGGCTAGAAACAAGCAAAGGCATTATAGTTTTGAGTCCAAATGGCACAATAAATATTACAACTGAAACCCCGGATATTACAAACCTGCAAATGGGTCTTGATCTCAAAGGCGGAATAAGAGCTGTTGTATCTGTTGGAGTTAATGAAAATACAACTCTGCAGGATGTTATAAGTGTTCTTCAGACAAGAATAAATCTTTTTGGCCTGCGCGAAGCAAGTTTCAGACCAGTAATTCAGGAAGAACAGCGATTTGTTGAAATTACGCTTGCCGGCGGAAATGAACAGGAATTGCGAGAATTGCTGGAGAGAACAGGTGTATTTGAGTCAAAAATAAGCCTCATCACCAGCTCGCTGACATTGGATAAAAAATACGATTTTGATATAAGAAATGATTCTGTTATAATAGATGGAAAGACTGCTAAAAAAGGCGATCAGATAAAGTTAGCTGACATACCTTTTACAATCAATAGTATCGGAGCCAAGGATGTTAATTTAACAGCACTGGTTTTCACAAGCGATGACATTGAGTTTGTATTTTTTGACCCACAACATTCTTCAATCAAGAAGACAGATAATGGATATAGTTGGGAATTTGCTGTCCAGATTTCAAACAAAGGAGCTGAAAAATTTGCATGGGTAACTTCAAACCTCAACAGCATTTTTGACCCGCAATCAGGCCAGAATTATCTTTCATCTAGAATTGAATTTTATTTGGATGGAAAAGAAGTAAACAGCCTTTCAATAGCCTCGTCATTAAAGGGAAAACAGGAAACAAATCCAGCTATAACTGGTGGTTCTGCAACACGCGAGGATGCTATAAGCGAGAGAAAATTCCTGCAATCTATTCTGCGCTCAGGTTCTCTGCCTGTTTCAATAGAAGTTATGGAAATGAATACTATTTCTCCAAAATTAGGAATGAGCTTTTTGAAAAACCTTTTGATAGCAGGATTGCTGGCTATGATTGCACTTTCTATCGTGGTTATAGTGCGATATAGAAAATTGAATATCATTGTACCCATGTTAATTATATCAGTAACTGAAACTCTCATCACACTTGGTCTTTCAGGTGTAATCGGAGCAACTATAGATCTGGCTGCAATAGCTGGCATTATTGCTGCAATTGGAACGGGTGTTGATGATCAGCTGGTTATTGTAGATAATATACGAAAAGGACGGGAAGACAGCTGGTCTGTGAAGGAAAGAATAAAACGGGCATTCTTTATAATCTTTGGCGCAGCAAGCACTGTTATCGCTGCGATGATTCCGATGATGATCCTCGGTTTCGGTGTTATTCGCGGGTTTGCAATCATGACTGTGCTTGGAATTTTAGTCGGGATATTCATTACAAGACCTGCATTTACTGTGATAATGGAGAAGATTCTGGAGAAATAAGAAAAAGACAAAACTACAAGCTAATTAAATTTTACTTAAAATAAAAAGCCAAACACAAAAAGCTTTAAATGTTTGGCGGTTCAAAACTATTATATGAAAAATAAAGTCAAACTTCCATGGTTGGATATCAGATACAAGGTCTTATGGGAAGCGTTTCAAGACAAAAAATTTGAGAAAGAAAAGGCTGTCAGAGTTCTGAAAGAAAGGACACAGGATGATGAAAAATCCATTAATACGATTATATCCGAATTAAAGAAGTCAGGACGGCTGGAAATAATGGCTCATACTGATGATGCAAGAAAAAGTATTTACAGACTGAAACCACCAGAAAATATAAGAGACATACTTTCTAAAAATGAATTAACACGGAGTGATATTTATTCTTTGCTCAAAAAAGCTGCTGACCTGATAAGAACAAGGGTTGATTATAAGTTTATTCTTATCCTGCTTTTCTTATAGTATGTTCACTTAATTTCAGAACTTTTATATATTAGCAATCACCATATATTTCTTGGTGATTAAATTATGTGGCAACTTGAGAAAGGCGAT
>JAGVVW010000038.1 GCA_018304635.1 Candidatus Aenigmatarchaeota archaeon | reverse complement strand
CATATCGCCTTTCTCAAGTTGCCACATAATTTAATCACCAAGAAATATATGGTGATTGCTAATATATAAAAGTTCTGAAATTAAGTGAACATACTATTAAATCAGGAAAGCTTCTGACAAAAGAGACTTATTTCAAATATCTTATGAGTATTGATGAAGAGCTTGAAGAAGGGGATCTAAAATATATTCTAACAGAGTTTAAGATAAAAGAATATAATGCAGACGAACTGTTTAAAGATATTGATAAAGACATATTGAGCCAGAAGACGATGCCAAGCTCAAGGTATTGAGGGATAGATTATTAGAGTTAGCAAAAGATGGCCAAATTGTTCTATTTACATATTATGCAGACACGTTGAATTACATCCACAACGAGATAATAAAAGATAAGAGATTTTCAAAATTGAGAATCGAGGCGGTATCCAGCTCTGGCTCAACGAGCAAAAACCCTCAACAAAGAGAAAAAATTATAGAAGATTTCTTTGCAAAGAAAATAGACATTATATTTAGCACAGACGTCTTGTCAGAGGGTCAAAATCTTCAGACAGCCAAGTATCTTATCAATTACGATCTCCACTGGAACCCTACAAGAATGATTCAGAGAGCGGGCAGAATCGACAGAATCGGTTCTCCTTACAAGAAAATATTTGTCTATAACTTTTTCCCAGAAGATGAATTAGAAGAATTACTGAAATTGGTGGAGATTCTGCAAAATAAAATCATAGACATTGACAAATCAATTGGCTTAGACCAAACTATACTTGGCGAAGAAATACATCCGAAAGTTTTCGGAATTATCAGGAGAATTAGGGGCAAGGATGAAAAGATATTTGCAGAATTAGAGCGTGACGTGTTTGGCGGAGGTGAAATGTTCTATCAGCCTCTAAAGGATTTCCTTAAGAATAAAGGGGTAGAAGAACTTGAAAAAATACCTTATGGAATATTCAGCGGATTAAATAAAGATAAAATTTCAGGAATATTTTTCTATTACAAATATGGGAATGATTTCCATTTCTGGTATCTTTATGACATAAAAACCGATACGATTATAACTAACAAAACTGATATTCTTGAGTTTATAAAATGCAAGCTTAAAGAAGAACGAGTAATCCCAAATTTCTTTGAGAGAATATATGAAGTTAATAAGACTGTACTGAAGGATATAGAAGAAATATACAAAGAAATTGAATTAAGCTATACTCAGGACTCAAAATTAAAGGAGTTCAGTAGATCCAAAAGCACTCTGTTTTTGAAGAAAATGATTAATGAAATTGACCTCCATATTGATTCCTATCTTGATGATTATCCGGGTGATACTTCAATAGAAAAAATCTGGGAACCGATCAAAAATAAACTTATTTCGATACCCCAGACAAAAAAACGATTACAAGCTATAAGAAAGATATGGAAGCAATACAATCCAAGAACTAAAGGAGATGGAAACTGGAAAAAAATGATTAAAGAATTAAGCGGCTTCTTGATAGAAAAAGGAGTTTTCAATAAAGTGATCGTTGAGCCATTCGATAAAGCAAAACTAAAATTAGTAACAATTGATTTTATTTCGTAGGTGATAACCACGGGTCGCGCAAGAATGTATGCAAAAATAAGGGAATTTAGGGTAAAAATGGCTGCTGTTGAACACCAGAGAAACTTGGAAACTCAAACTGATAAATTTCCCAACTGCCGTGGAACATTTGATGATTGCCCTTCTGCTGAAGAGCTCGGCAAAGCCAATGCTATTCCAAGAGTATGCAAGATATGTCCGGTATATTCGGAAAAATAAAAGCAGGGCTTTTTCACATTCAGAAATGCCTTTGGCATTTCTAATTTGTTATGGTTTGAGACGTAAAACCATGCACAAAACGAAATTAACCGAATTTTCAATAAAAACAAATCTTTAAATATCTTCACTATATAAATAAAACTTGGTTAGCGACCATAGCGAAGAGGGTAAACCCGATCTCATTCCGAACTCGGAAGTTAATCTCTTCAGCGATATAGCTTGTACTAGATTTTGTCTGGGAAGGCTGTGACGTTGCTGACCAATTTTGTATTATGAGGGAAATAGATGCTTTTTAACTTTGTTACATGTAGCTTCAGATTTTTAAATACACTTGTATATTTAACATCATTAATTAAGAGCTATGCCTCGGTGGTGTAGTGGACTAATACTCACGTTGAATGAAGAATATAAAAAATATGGCAGCTTTTAGTTGCCCATTGTAGTCTATGCATATGGCCCTGTCGAACAGAATGGATGCAGTAAGGCCATGACCCGGGTTCGAATCCCGGCCGAGGCGTGGGCCTGTAGCTCAGTATACACCCTTTCTTTTCGAACGAAAGACGCATCGCAAACGAAAGATGAGTTTTTCTCATCAAGTACGATGCGTCGGGTCGTTAAAGAAAGTCTGTACGGAAAGAAAAAATATTTTTTTCCGTGTATGAGCAATCTGGTAGAACAAAAAACCTGGTTAATGCCAAAAGCATCGGCCTTTTAAGCCGGGTGTCGCGGGTTCGAAACTACCCTTTTCAAGAACAGACGTTCTTGATTATGAAAAAACGTTGACGGAAAGGAAAAAATTTGCCGTTGTATTAATAATACAAATAATACACGACGAAGTCATATGGTGTTTCTTTATTTCGGACGCGTTTTTTCTTTACAAAGAAAAAAGGTGTTGCGAAACTCCCGTCGGGCCCACTGTGCCCTTTTTGCAAAAAAAACCCTTGGGAAAAAAGAAAAATTATAAGTGTGGGTGATACGTTGATAGAAATCGACATATTTGAAAGTGAACTTGTTCCTAAGCATATTCTTTTGACTGAACAGCAAAAACAGGAATTACTAGAAAGACTAAAGATTAAAATAAATCAGATTCCAAGAATAAAAGAAGATGATCCTGCTGTCAAAAAGATTAATGCAAAAAAGTTAGATATTGTCTGCATTGTCAGGCATTCTGAAACTGCTGGCGAAAGCCTTTATTATAGAGTTGTGGTGTAAATGTACGAAACATTATTAAAGAGTTTTGCAAAGGATGTTGGATTTACTGCTCATCAGATCAATTCTTTCAATGAATTCGTAGAAAAAAGAATAAACAATATTGTAAATGAGATCGGAGAAATAGAGCTTGAAACTCCTGAAAACGCTGAGTTTAAAATAAAACTCGGAAAGATGCGATTACCTCCTCCTTCTATAAAAGAAGCTGACGGAGCAAACAGAAATATCACTCCAGCAGAAGCCAGAATAAGAGATCTTACATATTCATCACCTATTTTTTTAGAGATGGTACCTATAATCAATGGAATAGAACAGGAATCGCAGGAGATTAAACTTGGCGAACTTCCTATAATGGTAAAATCTAAATATTGCAGTCTGCATGGCCTAAGCAGAGAGGAACTAATAGACACTGGCGAAGATCCGGATGATCCAGGAGGATATTTCATAATTAATGGAACAGAGAGAGTTATTGTAATGGTAGAAGAGGTTCTGTCAAACAGACCTATATTTGAAATCAAAAGCGGCTTGGAAACAGCAAGAATAAATTCCGAATCCAATGGTTTTGTACAGCGTCATTTAATTGAAAGAAAAGATGGCATAATAACCATTTCCTTTGCAAATGTCAAAAAACTTCCGGTTGTTGTCCTGATCAAGGCACTGGGTATTGAAAGTGATAAAGACATTATTGAAAATATTACAACAGACAGTGATAAGATACAGGAATTATATTTCAATCTGTTTGAATTTGATGTTAAAAATTCAGAAGAAGCCAAAGAATATATTGGCAAAAAACTAAAAATTCCGCAGAAGGATTATAGGGATCGCAGAGTTAATGATATTCTGGATAAATATTTACTCCCGCATTTAGGGCAGGCAAGGAGTTTCAGAAAAGAAAAAATAATTTATCTCAGTAAGGTTGTTGAAAAGTTGATGAAACTTGAAAACAATGAAATGAAAGAGCAGGATATAGATCACTATGCAAATAAAAGACTGACAATGGTCAGTGATTTTTTGGAAATCCTTTTCAGGTCTGTTCTGTTGGGAAAATACGGTCTTGTGGGGAGAATTGTTTATTCTTATCAAAAATTAGTCAAGCGGGGAAAGATGCCTTCTATCAAAAGTATTGTAGAAAGCGATTATCTGACAAAAAGAATAATATCACACATGGCAACAGGCCAGTGGGTTGGTGGAAGAACAGGTGTCTGCCAGAGATTAGAACGGACAAATTATATGAGAACAGTCGCTCATTTAAGAAATATAATCTCCCCACTATCATCTGCACAGGAGCACTTTGAAGCAAGAGCCCTGCATCCGACACAATGGGGACGCCTTTGCTGTGAAGAAACACCAGAAGGTGTCAACATAGGTTTAAGAAAATATATGGCTATTTTTGCCATAATTTCAACTAATGCAGACAAAACTGACAAAAAATTATTAGAGAAGATTGCATCTGAGGAGCAGGGAAAGAGCCCGATATTCATGGATGGCCAGTTAATAGGAATGACAAATAATTCAGAAAAATTTATTGAAAAAATAAAAAACTACAGAAGATCAGGACACATAAGTTCAAACATAAACGTATCAATATCATCTGAAACAGAAGAAGTTTATATCAATACTGATTCCGGAAGATTACAAAGACCGGTAATTGTAGTTGAAAACGGAAAACCAAAAATCACAAAACAAATCATGGATAATTTGGAAAAAGAAGAGATGACATGGAACGATGTAATTAAAAAAGGATATATAGAATATCTGGATGCAGAAGAAGAGGAAAATGCTTTTGTTGCATTAAAGCTGGAAGATATTAAATCGGATACAACACATCTGGAAATCCATCCTTCAGTTATTCTGGGAGCTTCAGCATCTCTGGTTCCATTTGCACCTCATAACAGAGGAGACCGCGTAAACTTTGGAGCAAAAATGTCTGGTCAGTCTCTTGGACTTTACTCATCTAATTATATGATTCGCGTTGACACAAAGTCTGATGTTTTATTATATACACAGACACCTTTGGTGAAAACAAAGGTTACTGATCAAATAAATCTTAATGTTCATGGTCATGGCCAGAATATCATAATCGCAATAGCAAGTTACAAGGGATATAATATGGAAGACGGCATTGTAATAAACAAAGCGAGTATAGAACGCGGTTTTGGCCGCTCAATATTCTTCAGAACATATGCAACTGAAGAGAAAAAATACTGGGGGATTGAAAAAGATGAAATAAGAATTCCTGATAAAAGTGTTTCCGGATATCAATCTGAAGAAGCTTATGCTAACCTTGGAATCGATGGCATAATCAACAGAGAAATAAATGTAGAAGCAGGTGATGTAATAGTAGGAAAAATATCTCCCTTGAGATTCTTTGGTCCGACAGAAAGCTTCATGATGGAAACTGAAAACCGGCGAGAAACATCTGACACTATCAGAAAAGGTGAGGAAGGTATTGTAGATAATGTAATTGTTACTGAATCATCCAGCGGTAATAAGCTTGTAAAAGTTCTTATAAGAAATCAGAGAGTGCCTGAGCTGGGTGATAAGTTTGCTTCACGCCATGGGCAGAAAGGTATTATAGCTTTAATTGTTCCTGAAGAAGAACTACCGTTTACAGAAGACGGTCAGATTCCGGACGTTGTTTTGAACCCTCATGCTATTCCAAGCAGAATGACTATCGGACAACTACTTGAAATAATAGGCGCTAAAACAGCTGCTCTATCAGGAGAATATATTGATGCTACTGCTTTTGATGAGGAAATGAATGAAAAAAATTTAAGAGAATTTTTAAAAAACATGGGCTTCAGAGATGATGGGAAAGAAGTAATGTATGACGGAGTTACTGGAAAGAAACTTGAAGCTCAAATACTTATAGGACCATGCTATTATCAAAAATTACACCACATGGTTGCTAATAAAATACACAGTCGTGCAAGAGGGCCGGTTGCTTTGCTCACAAAACAGCCTACAGCAGGCCGGGCAAAACAGGGCGGGTTGAGATTGGGAGAAATGGAAAAAGACTGTCTGATTGCACATGGAGCTGCCCTGTTATTAAAAGAAAGATTTGACTCAGATAAGACAAGAGTTCCTGTATGCCAGTCCTGTGGCCTCGTTGCAATGGAGGATTTTTCCAAAGGCAAAAAATTCTGTCCTATCTGTAAAAAAAGCAAGATTACAGATGTTGAAATGTCATATGCATTCAAATTAATGCTGGATGAAATTAAATGTATGGGATTGTATCCACAAATTAAGACATGAAAAAGAAAGGTTAAAAGGTATCAAAGGAAAGCTGGTAAAGATAAATAAATCATGATATGCAAATCTAAGATTTGATAGAAAAGGATAAAATAATATATTGAAAACCAAAAAATAGGAAAGAGGTTAACCTAAGGAGAAAACCTGGGTTTTCTCCTGGAAAGGGAAGATAATAAACAACTTGACGCATCCTGACAAATTTAACAAGATGCGTCTTTTCGTTTTGAAACCGCAGGTGTCTTGTTTATGGACATTATGAAAGTAAAAGGAATAAAATTCGGGTTTTTGTCTCCGAAAATGATAAAAGAAATGAGCGCTGTACGGATTGAACATGCTGAGCTTTATGATCCTGACGGATATCCGATAGACAGCGGTCTTACAGACTTAAGGCTCGGTGTTGTAGATCCAGGACTTCGTTGCAGGACTTGCGGCGGTACTATTGGCCAGTGTACTGGTCATTTTGGTCATCTGGAACTCACAAAACCTGTAATTCATCCGTTATTCGGGAAACATGTTTATATGATTCTGAAAGCTACATGCAGGGAATGCAGCAGGCCTTTGATGTCAAATGAAGAGCTTAAGGTAACATCAAATTCTTTGAAGGAAATTTATAAAAGAAAACCGTCTGTATGCCCTCATTGCAATGAAAAACAAAAAATAGTCGAATTTCAAAAGCCAACAACTTTCAGAGAGGGCAAAGTTGAAATAAATCCTGAAGAAGTAAGACAGAGATTAGAAAAAATTTCTGATGATGATCTGAAATTATTAAAAATAAACGGCGGCAGGCCTGAGTGGTTTGTATTTACAATACTTCCCATACCTCCTGTGACTGTTCGGCCATCTATTACACTGGAAACAGGAGAGAGAAGTGAAGATGATATTACTCACAAGCTTGTAGATGTTGTCAGAATTAATGAAAGATTCAGAAAAAATCTTGAATTGGGTGCACCTGATTTTATAATTGCAGATATATGGGAGCTGCTTCAATACCATATTTCAACGTTAGTGGACAATGAAATTTCAACACTCCCTCCTGCCCGACACAGAAGCGGTAGGGCACTGAAAACATTTGTTCAGAGGCTCGGGAAGAAGGAAGGAAGATTTAGAGGTCATCTTAGCGGTAAACGGGTGAATTTTTCAGCACGTACTGTAATTTCACCTGATCCAATGATATCCATAAATGAAGTTGGCGTCCCTGATGAAATAGCAGTTGAATTAACTGTTCCAATAAAAGTCAATTCTGGGAACAAGGAAGATCTCAAAAAATATATATTAAATGGATCTGTTTATCCCGGTGCAAATTATATCATCAGGCCGGATAATATCAGGAAAAAGATAACAGAAGAAAATAAAAAAGATATTTCTGAAGAGATTGAAAATGGCTATACTGTTGAAAGACATCTGATTGACGGTGACATTTCTATCTTTAACAGACAACCTTCACTTCATAGAATGTCAATGATGTGTCATAGAGTCAGAATCATGCCGTATAAAACATTCAGATTGAATCTTGCTGTTACAATACCTTATAATGCTGACTTTGACGGAGATGAAATGAATCTTCATATACCGCAGAAAATCGAAGCTCAGATAGAAGCTGATATGCTTATGAGAGTTGAGAAAAATATAAGATCTCCGAGATATGGCTTGCCTATTATCGCATGCAAACAGGATCATATAACCGGGTGTTATTTATTAACAAAAAAAGATACGAAACTTTCTAAAAAAGAAGTTATGGAATTGCTATTTGCTATTGGACGATATGATTTAATATCTGAAATAAAAGAAACAACAACAGGCCGTGAACTTTTCAGTTTGTTTCTGCCAAAAGACCTGAACATCACATTCAGGACATCAACTTTTGAGCCGGATGAAGAAGACGGTATGGTTGTAATTAAAGATGGTCAGATTAAATCCGGAGTTATTGACGACAGAGCATTGGGTGAAAGAAAGGGAAAACTAATCGATAAAATTCACATGGAATATGGTGATAATGCAATACGGGAATTTTTGGACAACATAACTAAACTTTCACTTGAAGTTATAACTAGAAATGGTTTTAGTATATCATTGAGCGAACAGGATATCAGTGAAAATGCAGAAAAAAAGATTGAAGAACTTCTGGAAGAGTGTGATGCTGAAACGAATAAATTAATAAAATCCCAGAAAGGTGATAAAAAAGAGCTGGAATCAAAAATTCAACAAATATCCGGTACTGCTGCAAATTCAGCTGGAAAGATTATTAAAAAAGAGCTACCATTTAATAATGCTGTGATAATGGCGAAAACAGGCGCGCGTGGTTCCTATGTAAACCTGATTCAGATGTGTGCATTTGTAGGTCAGGAAGCTCTGGAAGGTGAAAGAATAAATCGTGGCTACATAGGGAGAACACTGCCTCATTTCAAAATAGATGATTTGGGGTTAAAAGCCCATGGCTTTGTATTTCATGGATATAAAAAAGGTCTTGATCCGTTTGAATTCTTTTTTGATGCAATAAACAGCCGGGAAAACCTGATGGATAAATCATTGCATACGCGTCACAGCGGCTATATGGAACGAAGGTTAATTCATGCTCTCCAGGATCTTTATGTCAAGCACGACGGAACTGTAAGAGACAGTGTAGACAGAATAGTTCAGTTCAAAGCAGGAGAAGATGGAATTGATCCTGCAAAAAGCAGTGGAGGAAAAATAATAATAGATTAAAACCTGAAGAAAGAAGGAAAACAAATACTCTATAATAAAATTTGAATGCAAAGTAGAATCGTTGATAAACATAAAATAACATTTAAAGACCAAAAAAGAGGGGGGGAAGAAAAAGTGTTTTTCTTTCCGTACAGGCTTATTTTTGGTAAATATTAAGGAAAAAGAAAGGTTATATGTAAATGAGAAAGTTTAAATAATACGCCAAAGGCATCGTGTTTTTCTTTGGTGAACTTAAGCTTTCTTTTTACTAAAAAGAAAGGTTAGAAATATGTTACCGAAAAAAATTTTGGATGAAATTGATGTATTTGCATCAAAGAATAATATGAGCGAAGCTCAGAAAAAAAATCTGATGCAAAGAACTGAAGAAAGGTATAAGAAAATGCAATATGAAGCAGGCGAATCCATTGGAATCGTGGCTGCACAAAGCATCTCTGAACCAGCTACGCAGATGACGATGCGATCTTATACTATGGCTACACAAAGTGACAGGCTCAGTAAAGTCACACAGGGTCTCCCAAGGCTTATTGAAATTTTTGATGCAAGAAAAACATTCGAAAAGAATATGATAATACACCTGAAAAAAGAATATAATGACAAAGACAAAGCGAGAGCTGTTGCCAAAAAAATAAAGTGTGCAAGAATTAGAGATTTTGTTGTATCAGATTCCATAGACTTGCTTGAAATGAGACTTGAAATTGAAATGGAAAAACTTGATATGGATGAAACAAAAGAACATATTTTAAAACATGTGAAAGATATTGAAATTTCAGGTCGTGGCCAGAAACTTAACATAAAGCCTAAGGTTGAAGATCTAAAAGGCATGAGAAAAATAAAAGAAAAAATTTTCAATCTTCATATTTCAGGAATAGCTGAAATTGAAGATGTGTTTGTCATAAAAGAAAAAGATTCGTGGGTTATTCACACAAGTGGCGCTAGTCTGAAAAAGGTTCTCATGGTGGATGAAGTTGATATAAGCAAAACAAGATCAAATGATATATATGAAATTGCAGAAGTTCTTGGAATAGAAGCTGCACGGAATACTATATTGAATGAAATACGAAAAACATTGGAGGAACAGGGACTAGATGTAGATGTTCGTCATGTAATGCTTCTTTCAGATATAATGACATTCAATGGCAGTGTTAAAGCCATCGGACGATATGGTGTTTCAGGAGAAAAATCTTCAGTTTTGGCAAAAGCTAATTTTGAAGAAACCAAAAAACATCTTGTTAATGCAGCCTTTTTCGGCGAAGAGGATAAATTACGAGGAATAACAGAAAATGTAATGATTGGGCAGATAGCCCCGATAGGAACAGGACTTGTAACATTAATCATGGATCCAGAAAAGCTTAAAAAAGGCGTAAAAAAGGAGAAGTAATATATATATTGGGATTATTAAAGACTCGATACATTTCTGAAGGTATCAAGTTTGTGATTTTCAAGAGCGTGTATGGAAAAAAGAATATAATATGCAACATAAAATGTTGTCGAGATGTTTTTCTTTCCGTACAGGCTTATTTCAGAAGCAGAAATTACGAGATGAGCTTCGCTCATCGAGTCTTTCTTTTTTCCAAAAAGAAAGGGTGTGTGTATGGATATCGTAACAACATTGCCTAAAGGACAGTCAACAATTGGCTGGAGAAGAGTGCAAAAAGGTGTGGAAAAGAAAATAATCAGAAAAATAGTTATAGCTAGAAATTGCCCCGAAGGTATAAAAGAAAAACTTTTAAAAACAGGGCTTTCCGTGCAGGTATTTGACGGAGATCAGCAACAACTGGGTACAAGACTGGGAAAGCCGTTTTTCGTTGCTGTTGTAGGTTTCGGTGATTGAATAAATGAAAATAACACTTGATAATAATGTAATTCAGACCATTGATTTGTTTCAGAAAATAACAGGGGCAACAGTTATGGACTGCATTGTCAACGGAAGTATTATATATTTTATTGTTGCAAAAGGCCAGTACGGCCTGAGTGTTGGAAAGGGTGGAATTAAAATAAAACAAGCTGAAAAGAAATTTAAAAAAACTATAAAAGTTTTTGAATATTCAGATAATCTGGAGATATTTGTAAAAAATCTTATACCCGAGATTCAGAGTATCAAAATTAATGAAATTAATAAAGAAATTGACGTTAGAGTCAGATCTCCGGACAGGGCTAAAATAATTGGAAAAGAAGGGCGCAATATCAAAATAATAAATCAGTTCCTCAATCGCATGACAGGTATCAAGGAACTGCGTGTTCGCTGAAGAAGAAAAGAGGAAGGGTTGAAGAAAAATAATATGCAACGAAGTTGCCAAAATGTTTTTCTTTTGGTAACTTAGCTTTTCTTTTTATATAAACCATATAGAAAAAGAAAAGGTAGGTGTATTTATGGGTGGTGAATTTGCTGCAAGAAAGCTAAAGAGAATAAGGCAGAAGAATAAATGGAAGAAGGTTAATTATAGAAATCGCATTCTCAAAATTAAAAAGAAAAAAGATCCGCTTGAAGGTGCTCCTCAGGCAAAGGGCATAGTTCTGGAAAAGAGGGTTGTAGAGCAGAAACAACCTAGTTCTGGCTTGATTAAATGCGTCAGAATAAGACTTTTAAAAAATGGAAAACAAATCACAGCATTTGTTCCAAGAACAGGCGCAATAAAACACATTGGAGAGCATGACCAAGTAACTGTTGAAGGTGTAGGCGGAGGTCAGGGTGGATCATCCGGAAGCATGGGTGGTGTAAAATGGCGTGTTTCAAAAGTCAATAATGTTTCATTGGAAATGGTTCGCCGCGGCAAAAAACAAAAGCCTGCGCGATAATGAGAAAGATAATAAATAATAGCAACCAAAAGAGGTTAACGTAAGAGAAAAAAGAAGAAAAGAAAGGTTAGAAAGGTGTCTTGTGTATGGCTCGAAGAAAATCATCAGCTGAAAGAAAGAAAGAAAGAAAGAAACAGGAAAGAGAATCCAAGGAAAAAGCTAAAACAAAAAAGGTTTCAAAAGAAGCTATTGCAGAAAAAACAAAAAAGCAATCACAATTCGCTAATTTGAAACTTTTTGGCAGATGGAGCAATCAGGTCGAAATAAAAGATCCTGGTCTTGCACCATATATTAATCTTGATCCGAAGATTATTCCCAGAAGCGCTGGAATAAACCAGAAACGAAGATTTCACAAATCCAAAATACATATAGTTGAGCGGCTGGCACTTCATATTCTTATTCCCGGTCATAGTGGAAAGCGTCACAGAATAACATCAGGCATTTTCGGCGGTGCATATTATAGAGCTCTGAATACTGTTGAAAAAGCCTTTGAAATTATTGAGAAATCTGAAAAAACAAACCCACTGGAAATTCTGGTACGCGCAATTGAAAATGCATCTCTTTGTGAAGAAGTGTTTTCATATCAGTTAGGCAGTATTATGGGCAGGAGCGCTGTAATAACTTCACCACAGAGAAGGGTTGATAAAACTCTTCGCTATTTTGCACAGGGTTCATATAAAAGCTCCTTTAACAAAAAAAGAAAGATTGAAGAAGCTCTTGCAAATGAAATTTTAAACGCGTACAGAAAATCCAAAGATTCATATGCTGTTTCTGAAAAAGAAAGGATAGAAACCGAGGCAGAAGGATCGAGATAAAAGGTGAATTGATAAAATATTTACAGAGTGAAGTAGGAAAATTATAATTTACAATTATTTGATAACAGAACCCGGCTACTATTTTCTTAATTATAACCGTAACAGTTGGTAAAGCTTTTTAACTTTAGTTGAAAAAGCATATTATGGGTTTTTTGGAAAAAATCGGCAGATTCATGCCAAGTGTTGCAGAACCTAAAGTTCACTTAAATTTTAAGACACGGATAATGTGGACCGGAATCATTCTGCTTATATTCCTTGTTTTAGGTCATATAGTTGTTTATGGAGTATCGCCAACTGCAATGCAGCAGTTCCAGTTTTTGGAAATGATACTTGGAAGCAAAATGGGCTCCATAATTACACTAGGTATTGGTCCTATAGTTACTGCTTCGATTATTTTACAACTTCTTGTGGGATCTAAAATAATACCATGGGACCTGCATAGCCACGAAGGCCGTTATAAATTTCAAACTACACAAAAACTATTGACGATTTTATTTGCAGTTTTTGAAGCTTTTGGTTATGTAGTTTTCGGAGCTATCCGCCCATCCACACCTGATCCAACAATGCTATTGATAATTATAACCCAGCTTGCAGCTGGTGGCATTTTAGTCCTATTCATGGATGAGGTTGTAAGCAAATGGGGTATTGGCTCGGGTGTATCGCTGTTTATTGCTGCAGGTGTAACTACAACTATATTTGTAGGTGCATTCAATCCATGCATTGCAGTTGAAGAAGCATCACAAAATGATTTTCATATAGGTGGTTGTTATTTTGGAAATGCAGCAGAATCCAAAATACCTTTTGGCCTTATACCACAGGCATTAACATATTTGCAGATGTCGAATATAGCTGAAGCTGGAATCAGCGTACTTCCGATAATAGCAACTATACTGGTGTTTTTCATTGTTATTTACACCCAGGCGATCAGAGTTGAAATTCCGCTTGCTTTTGGAGCATTTCGTGGCTTTGCCAGAAGATGGCCTTTAAAATTTTTCTATTCAAGCAACATGCCTGTTATTCTTACAGCTGCTCTTCTTGCAAACATGCAGCTGATAGGCTTAGCTTTCGCTGGAAAATCGATTCCGATTTTAGGAAATTTTGATGAGCGCGGTACAGCAACAGGGGGATTGCTATACTATTTACAGACACCTAATACACCAGCTGTTTATTTATTTACAATTATATTATTGGCATGTGTATTCGCAGCTGGAATATATTTAATTTACAGGAAAAGCGATAAGCCATATCATATACTTCTTGGATCATTTGTAGTAGGGATTGTAATAGCATACTTAGCTTCAATGACATTTCTCACTGTGCCAACAACCAGTGATTTTCTTAGATTCTTAGGCCATTCATTGTTTCTGGTAATAGGTTCAATTATATTTTCAATATTCTGGGTGTCTACAAGCGGTATGGATGCTAAAAGTGTTTCAGAACAAATCGAGGGAATGGGAATGCAGATTCCTGGATTCAGGCGGGATCCAAGAATTATTGAATCTGTACTTAACAGATATATTCCACCACTTGCAGTTATGGGTGGACTGGCTGTTGGATTATTAGCTGCGGTAGCTGATTTAACAGGTGCATTAGGAACAGGAACCGGAATACTGCTTACAGTTATGATTATCTACAGTTTATATGAGCAGATATCAATGCAATATGCAGAAGACATGCATCCGGCTATGAGGAAATTCTTTAAGAAGTAGATTATGTTTTATATCTCTATTATAGAATTATAATCTAGGGTCTATGGTGTAGTTATGCCCTTTCTTTTGTAAAAGAAAGCGCATCCGGAAAGAAAACACAATATGCAATTTCATTGCATGTATAATAATAAATGGAACTAAACTGGTCTAGCATCGGTGCTTAGGGAGCATCAGACCCCAGTTCAAAACTACCTTCCTGAAGATTGAAATCTGTGACTATCAGGAGTCGTAGGGAATATCTGGGTAGACCCATAATGTTTTTCTTATTGGGGTTATAACCCTAACATTTCCTAACACTTTATATAGTAGTAGGATAATATTTTAACCTGACTTCGCCACTTAGATAATAATTAAAGAAAGGTTATGCATCATGTATTCGAGGTGAAAACATGAAAAGCATAACCTTCTCATTAGGTAGTGT
>JAGVVW010000037.1 GCA_018304635.1 Candidatus Aenigmatarchaeota archaeon | reverse complement strand
ATAAAAGATTTTTCAGGCTCTCCATCCCGTAAACGAGACGCACCTTTGTAAACTTCACAAGTGCGTCATGGTTTTCGTAAGACGCACCTATAAAAATTTGTCAAGTGCGTCATGGTTCGCTGGAGGCTGAAAAATCATGCATAAATCAAAAGAAATCTATAAAAGTGGCGAAGTTAAGTATATAATAAAATAATATAATACCTTGATTATTTTAATTATAAAGAGGATAACACTATGAAAAAAATATTTTCGCTTATTACATTTGTGTTATTATTTTCCTTATTTATCCCTGCTGCTTCTGCTGATGGATTCATTCATATTTACGATAAAGATATGTGGAATTTATTCAATGAAGAACAGCAATTCTCTGCAATAAATTACAAAGATGGATTTCAAAATATGATTTTAACAGTAGATACAGGTGAAGAACTAAAAGGAGAAAAAGCTGTTTGGATATTTCCTGTTCCTGCAAAACCTGATAAAACTGTTATCAACATTGTGAAAGGTTTCCCTCAACTTATGGGTTATGATGTTGAAGATAAAGCTGATGAATCGATTTCTGATGTTTTTATGGCTATGCGAGCAACTCAAGTTTACACATTTACAGTTTTATTCTTAACTATGGGCAGAATGGGATCATTTGGTAAGGGAGTTGAAGGGATAGAAGGGGTTACCGTTTATGGAAGTATAGAAAAAATGGGTCTTACTACTGAGTTGGTTTCTGCTATGGATGGTTCTTCATTAACAAATTATATTAATTCAAAAGGGTTAACATTGACTGTTGATTCTAAATCCATCTTAGATGAATATGCGGGTCAAGAATATTCCTTTGTTATTTCTTGGATTTCAGATATAGAAAAATTTAAACAAGAGCAAGGAAAAATAGAAAGAAGTTATCGTGGAATGTGGACAGGGAATTCAATAGGTGTCTTTATCACATTCCCAACCGAGAAGATATACTATCCACTAAAACCCACTTCTGTTTATGGGAGTAAAAGAGTTCCAGCAGTTATTTATGTTTTGGATTACGTTGAGCCTGAATTGTATGATGGAATAAAAACGGATACTGAAATAAATTATTTTTTTGAAAATAGATTAAGTGCTTCCGAAGAATTAAGAGACTTTTTTGTTGGATATGAAAAAAAACCTTCCACTTACTACACAAGAGATGGTCAAGAACAAGGCTTTACAGTCAAAGATGTAAAATATACAAAAATTAAAGTAAATCCTCCTTCAAAATATTTAACTCAAGATTTATGGATGGAAGTATCTACACCACTAAAAGTAAAAGCCGCTGATTTTGCAAATAAATTTGGATTATTATATGGTTTAATATTTTTCATATTATGCTCTTGTTTAGCAAGTCTATTTTCTGGAATGATTGTTTTTAGGGATAGACCAATTTCTAAATTCAAATTTGCATTGTTTGGTTTATGGAATTTTTTAACATTAATCGGCTTTTCAATCGCAGCTTATATCAGTAAAATTGATTTGAAATTTATCCAATCACAAGAAATTCAAAAAAGTGATGTTTCATTTGGAAAAATCATTACACGAGCCTTGCTTATTGTTCTTGTGATTCCCATCCTATTTTTATTCCTATTTACAGGCTCATTCAGATATTGGGGTTTTGAAATGATTATTCCAATGGTCATAATGTATGCTATCACAAGTGCGTTCATTGCTCCTTTTGTATGGGGATATTATAAAAATAGGAAAATAATGAAGTTCATAATCTTATTTACAGTATTATTTATTATCTTGACTATTATTTCTCAAATATTTTTAAGTTTGATAATTTAAAATAACGCCCCCGATTCTAATATCTTGTCTGCTTCGCAGAGATTTATTGAAAGTGAAAATTCGACTCTTCGGTTTCCCTTCGGGACGTTGCACTAAAATCCAACCCTTCCAAGTATTCAGGGGAAACTGACAGGCATTAACCGACTACGAAACCTTGCAGGTTTTTCCGTCCAAATCGGCTTCGCCGACTTCGGTTAATGCCGATGTTATACGACATTCCGTCCTCGCCTTTCGGTTGAAACCAGACAAAATGAAAAGGTTTTTATAGGAACTAATCTATTGGTTTATTATGCCTAATAAAATCAGTTTTATCATAACAATTTTTGCAATTCTTTCAATGAGCCAATTTGCATATGCAATAGCTGGTTTCGATCAAGACCCGAATTTTGTCCCGAAAGAAGAATGGAGCATAAAATATATTCAGCTGTTTAAACAAGCAATCGAGGAAAAGTATAATATTGATGATGAAACTTTGAACAATAATTTGATAATTATTTCTGTGACAAAAGGCACGAAATCTGATGGTTTTGCAATCCCATTTACAATTGAAAAACTCGGCAAGATTCATTACATATATAAAATTGATTGGGCTCTTTACAATGGCCTTGGGATAAAATTTGACATACAAGACGATTCTGGAAATGATTTAATTGACCAACAGATTCTTGATAATATGAAATCAAATCTTTTCCCCATCTTTACAATCACAAATATCATTTCAAAGGAACAAGCTGTGAATAGTTGTAGCCCATCAGCCGAATTTCCAAGTATAGAATTTCCGTGGTATTCAAACGATAATAATATTAGATTTGACGAACATCGAAACGAATTAGTATTTTACTGCTACAAAACAATTAGTACCGAAGAGAATAAGTGTCTTACAGAAACCTTTAGTTTAGAGACAGGAGAAAAATTAGACAGTAGTGAAGGCGCTTGTTTTGTATATTCTCAAGGTGGTAAAGGCTCTGCTGGTGGTTTTTCATCAATATACATAATTTCTATAGTAGTAATTTTGGTAGTTATAGCACTAATCGTAATATTTGTAAAAAGAAGAAAATAGACGGCCCGGGCGGAATGCTTCGTTGCCTTCGGCTCCTCGGGGCATTGCATTCTCGGCACTTCGTGTTTCGCCTCGTATAACACGGGTTTTACGGTTCGGAACTTGCAGTTCCTCACCCAAATGCTCGGCTAAGCCTTGCACTTCTTAAAACCCGATACGTTATACCAGACGCTAACTTTACAGCTCACTATGAGGTGTAACCTTTTCCTTTTCTTGGCAGCTTCGTTGCTATTTTGAAAACCAAAGATTTCCTCAAAAATCAACACTACAATACCGAAAACATTATAAATAGAAAACCACATTTACAATCAATTAAAATTTGGAGAGGCGAAAAAAATGAAGAAAGTAAAGAAAAAATAAATTGAATAATATTCGGAAAATGCTTGAAGCGGCTTAGGTATGCAGTGGCTGGATAATGTTTTTTGAAAGAATCTAAAATGTGAAAAATCAGAGAACCTGATCGAGAAGATGAGGAAATATCTGATTCAAAAAAGGTGGGAACTATTATTAAAGCAAACAATGATGCATGCTGAATAGCGCTGAAAGATCATGATAATAAGGTTGTGGGTGGGGTGGGGTTGTTCTAATTTCATGAGATTAAATATTTCGTTTTAGTGAAAAATTCATGTAATAATCCTTTTATACAAGGTTGACAAAGTTCTATTATGCGTGTAAATTTTCAGGTTCCTTATGACTGGAAGCGGCTACTCATGGCTGTTGACTTGATCATTGCGATTTTGATTACAGATCGCTTAAATAAAGCAACTGGCATGGGAATGGAATCTTTTATCCTGTTTCTGATATTAGCATGCCCTGTGCTGACAAGTCTTGCAGTTGGGCATTTCTTACAACGCAAAGAATATGTCTATACAGCAGGTTCTCTGATTAGCATGAGTTTTATTCTTATTGCCTTGAGCCTGATGACCTATCTTGGATGAGTATGATTATAATCACAATCTCCTGATCTTCTTAATTTAATAATATTGCCAACAAATAATCTATCATGACTGTTGATGAAAACTATCTGATGATGACCATTGTTAAGGGGTCTGACTGGCATGATATAATTACGCAGATAATTGTTGAAGAGAACATGGATCCATGGGATATTGACATAAAGAAATTAGCTGATACTTTTGTTGTTTATCTTCAGAAAATGAAAGATTTTGATTTCAGGGTTCCTGCGCGCTTTATTTTGATTGCTGCAATATTGTTGCGGATGAAATGCGAGCTTATGATGGAAGAAGAGGAGAAAGAAAAAGAAATCAAAGAAAGCGAGATACCTGCATTGGATATAAGCAAAGTTCCACAGCTTGAACCGCCGATTTTACGCATGCCTACGAGAAAAGTAACATTATCAGAGCTTGTATCAGCCCTGAATAAAGCCATTGATTTTAAAGACAGAAAAGAAAACCGCGAAATCAGAATGAAAAAAGCTGTTGAAACTTTGATTGAGCCACCGGATGATATTGAGGCACGAATAATTAAAATACTTAATGACATCAAAGTCAGGGAAACTATTACCTTCTCTGAGCTGGTTCCTGAAAAAACCCGAAGAAAAATGGTTTCTGTATTCCTGCCGCTGCTGCATTTGTTTAACAGGGAAAGCATTGATATGAAACAGGAAGAACTGTTCAAGGAAATCTTTATAACATTCAAAGGGGAAGAAAAAATATTGTGAATTGCTGCGTGTGATATAAACTATGCGATTCACACATAATAATTGCATTAATATAAAATAAACTATGCAACTATATATATGATATGCTTGATTGCATGGATTGTTTTTGGTATTCTTGGAATATTTAGTGCCCGTTACAGATCACTGGCAAAGGAGTCTTTTTTATGCGTGTTCAGAAGAATGACTCTGAGAAAATGCGAAAGCACATTGGATCATAAAATCAAAATGAAATTAGTATCAAAGACAATGAAATTGCCTAAATTATCAAGATTTATCTATAGGTATTTTGAAGCATTGTCATGGCTATTTATCATAGTTCTGATTGTCAGTACATTTTTCAGTGTTCAGGCAGCTTATAATCTGATTATTCATGGAACATGCGATCCTAATGGTGGTGTATGCGTAATAACGAATGTCAAGACAGGGTGTGATGTGAATGGAAATTGCAGTGCAAACTGTACAGCTGAAAATAACTATTCGTCATGCAGCGGAAATTGCAGCTGTACTGCGGGGACATGCGATGTATAATACCAAGGCAGTAATCACGTTCTGTACGCAGGGAAAGATTTATATATTTCTTTCCCTATATACTTAACATGAATACTGAGGAAATAAAAGAATATCTTCTGGACTTTCAGAAAAGAGAGCTTCCGGTGCTGGTAGATCGGGATATCAAAATACCCGAAACCAGAAAAATAAAATCAATAATAGGTCCGCGCCGCGCTGGGAAAACATATTTAATGTACCAGCAAATCATGGAACTTTTAAAGTCCGGTATCAGTAAGAAGAATATCATATATCTGAATTTTGAAGACCCGCGCTTAATAGAAGTTAATTTTAAAGAAATACGTGAAATTATAAAGATACACTGGCAGCTTTATCCGTTATCAACAAAAGAAAACTTCCATGTTTTTATTGATGAACCACAAAATATAAAAAACTGGGAATCTGCTGTCAGGGCATTGTATGATGAAGGATTTGATATTTTTATCAGCGGCTCAAGCTCAAAGCTTCTGAGCAAAGAAATAGCAACATCTCTTCGTGGAAGAAGTATTTCTTATAATATTCTGCCATTCTCTTTTGAGGAATTCCTGAAAGTGAGGAATAAAGTTTTTGATGTGAAGAGACTCAGCTCAAAGGAAAAGTCACTTTTACTGAACCTGCTAAATGAATATATGGAATTCGGAGGATTCCCTGAAATTCTTATAGAAAAAGAAACTGAAAGCAAAATAAAAATAATAAACGAATATTTCAATTCAATTGTCTATAAGGACATTGTTGAAAGGTATAAAATAAAAAACATCCAGTTAGTCAGATGGCTGATAAAGTCTCTGATAAGTTCTTTTTCAAAAGAGTTCAGTGTGCATAAAATATATTTAACCCTTAAAGGAAAGAGCATAAAAGTAAGCAAAAACACTCTCTATTCGTATTTATCCATGCTTGAAGATTCTCTCTTTGTGTTTTTTGTGCCAAAATTCGGGTATTCTATACGAAAAAAAGATTTGTCAATTAATAAGGCGTATTTATGCGATGTTGGTTTTACAAAACTCACAGAAATTTTCAAGGGCAAAGGAGACAGAATAGAAAATATAGTTTTTTTAGAGCTTGAACGAAGGAAAAAATCCTTAGAAAGCATATCTTATTGGAAAAATCAACAGCAGGAAGAGGTTGATTTTGTTGTTAAAAGAGGAGCCAAAACTGAACAGCTTATACAGGTCTGTTATGATATCACTGACATTGATACAAAAAAACGGGAAATCAGGGCGCTGATA
Source organism: Candidatus Aenigmatarchaeota archaeon (assembly GCA_018304635.1). GTDB lineage: Archaea > Aenigmatarchaeota > Aenigmatarchaeia > GW2011-AR5 > JACRMX01 > JAGVVW01. The sequence goes on along the minus strand of JAGVVW010000037.1, from coordinate 8,201 downwards.
AAAGCATCCACAGAACTTAAATGCAGCAATCTTGTTGTTATAACAGAAAATCATGAAGCAGTTGAAAAACACAATGGCAAAACAGTTAAAATTATACCTATCTGGAAATGGCTGATAAGCAACTTATGAGTAGTTAAATATTTAAGCTTTTTTATATATATAATCATATTGAAAAAGTACAGAAAATCATGATTAAAATGAAAGTAACTGAGTATAAACAAGCAAAAAAGGTTTAAATAGTCACGGATGATATGTTATAATTGAGGTGTAGTTAATGGTTGCAAGTTCGAAAACAATGGACGCTTTAAAGGCAATTGGTTTGAATAAATATGAGAGGAATTTGTGGGTAGCTCTGTTAAGCAGAGGTGTTTCGTCAGCTGGTGAATTATCAGATATTTCGCATGTCCCAAGATCCAGATGCTATGATGTTCTTGAATCACTGGCAATTCGTGGCTTTGTTATGTTGCAGCCAGGAAAGCCTATCAAGTATGTTGCAACTCAACCCAGAGAAGCATTTGAAAGAGTTAAAAGCAAAATAATTGAAAATGCAAAAGAAATGTCAGATAAAATTGAACGGCTTAAAAATACTGAAACTGAAAAAGAGCTTGAAAAACTTTTTAAAACGAAGGTTAATGTGTCCAGCATTGAACAGTTGACAGGAGCAATAAGAAGCAAAAATTCAATAATTCAGCAAATGGAAACTATGATCAAAGGTGCGAAAAAAAGCGTGAACTGTGTTTTAACGCCTGCACTTTTAACGGAATTTGCTTCTAGAAATTCAGCATTAAAAAAAGCAAGCAAATCAGGCGTCAAAATCAGAATAGCAGCGCCATTCAGTAGTGTTGATAAAGAAATTCTTCTGGGATTGTCATCATTTGCAGAATTGCGTGATATAAAAGAAGGTAAAATCAAAAATATAGGCAGGTTTCTGTCAATTGACGGTCAGGAATTTATCATTGGGCTCGCAGATGAAGACAAGGTTCATCATACACAGGATATTGCAATGTGGACACAAAGTCAGCATGCAACAATTTCTGTAATAGATCCGCTGTTTAATGTTATCTGGGACAATTCAGTGCCGATTAAGGCGTAAAATGAAAATTGAATTGCCAGAAGGCAGATGAATTTTTTGTGCGTATTAAGTTTAAATACTAATTAAAACAAAAAATATTATATGGCAGCGAAGAAAGCAGAAAGAACAAAACGTAAAACAAAAATTAGCAAGCGAAACATAAAAACAAAACGCTCGAAAACAAAGACTATGCACTCAAAAACAAAATATAATATTATAATAGCTGTTGCTATTATTGCAATTTTTCTGATTCTGTTTGGAATTATTCAGGCTGCTGTAATGGTAATGCCAACTGGAAAATATACAGGACCCGGGCCATCCGTTGGTTGGGTTTTAGTTAAATCAGATCCATCACGTGCAAGTCTTACAGTAAATAATATATATCGCGGATTAACACCCATGAATGTTACTGTTCCATCTGGACAAACTTCGGTTCGGGTAGAAAAACCTGGATATAGACCTTATTTTAACACTGTAATGGTCTACCCTAAAAAATCAACAATCCTGAATGTAATTCTTGTTCCGATAAAAGGCAAATGATTAATACACAAGGATGACGGTCTATTAAGACGATAGAATTATATTTTTTATACTTTTTCTGCAAAAGGCAATCATGGATATTGAAAAGGAGAAGATAAAACTTGCCAAAAAACTTGGCCTAAATAAAATTCCGAAAAATACAGAATTTGCTGCATATTTTAAAAATAAGAATATGCAGCAAATTCTAAAGACAAAACCTGTGCGCACTGGAAGCGGAGTAGCTGTTATTGCTGTTGCATTTATTCCTGAGCATGGCTTTTGCCCTGGTTCATGCATTTATTGTCCGCGCGGTGAAAATGCACCCCAAAGCTATACTGGTGATGAGCCAAGCATGCTTCGGGGCATAAGAAATAATTATGATACGAAAAAACAAGTTGATAATAGAATAAAGCAACTACATATCATAGGACATGAAACTGATAAGTGTGAATTAATTATCATGGGCGGGACATTTCCAAGCCTGCCTTTTGAAGAACAAAAGAAAATTATTAAATCATGCTTTGACGGGTTGAATGAATGCGAAAGCCGGACACTGGAAGAAGCACAAAAAGTAAATGAAACCGCGAAAAACAGATGCGTTGGTTTGACGATTGAAACGAGACCTGATTATTGCGGGCAAGAAGAGATTAGCAGAATGCTTTTTCTGGGGTGTACACGTGTTGAGATTGGTGTGCAGTGTCTGGATGACAGGATACTGGAAAAAATCAGCCGCGGCCATGGAATAAAAGAAATTAAAAATGCATTCAGGCTTTTGAGAAATAACGGGCTTAAAATTACAGCGCATATGATGCCAGGACTGACTGGAATTGAAAAATTAGATATGAAAAAAGAAATGGAACAATTCAGAATTTTGTTCAATGACCCGGGCTTGATGCCCGATGAACTGAAAATTTATCCTGTACTTGTTATTCCAGGAACGAAACTTTATGACCTGTGGAAAAAAGGAAAATATCAGACTATGTCAAAAGAGCAAGCCATCGAGCTAATAAAATGCATAAAAAAAATAGTTCCTGAATACGTAAGAATAAAAAGAATAATGCGCGATATTCCAGAGCAGAATGTTGCAGCAGGGCCTGCAACAACGAACTTGAGACAGTTAATTAATGCGGAGTGTAGATGCATACGTTGCAGAGAGCCAAAGGATTTTTCAGAAGAAGGAATATTAAAAATAACAGAATATTCATCAGACAGAAGCAGGGAATTTTTTCTGAGTTTTGAAACTAGAAAGTATATTTACGGATTCCTGCGTTTGTCATTAGGAGATAGAGCAATAGTACGTGAGCTTCATGTTTATGGGCCAATGGCTGGTATCGGAGCCAAAGGAAAACTGCAACATAAAGGATATGGAACAAGATTGTTGAAGCAGGCTGAGTCTATTGTAAAATCAAATGGTTATAATGATATTTTTATAACCAGTGGCATTGGTGCAAGGGAATATTACAGAAAGCATGAGTATGCATTGGATAGCTGTTATATGAAAAAAACATTAGAGAACTTTAATTAACCTATGAATTTTGTTTCTCTGACGTCTGAAAAATTTTTGCTGTCATAATTTTTTCTACTTTTCCCACGGTATCAGGGGGAAATAGAAAAAACCTACATATAGAAAACACAGAAGGTCTTCAAAAACAGGAGTTTTTCAAAGTCCTCAAGTTTTTATTTCTTGAAAACATTATATTTTTATGAGAGCTGTATTTGTTATTGCGCAAAATGATTTCAGGGATGAGGAGCTTTTTGAGACAAAGGCAGAACTGGAAATCGAAGGAATAGAAACAGAAACCGCTGCTGAAAAAGTGAAGCCGGCTCATGGCATGCTTGGCGGCATTGCTAATCCTGATATGACACTGAAAGATATTGATGTTGAAGATATAGACGCACTGATTTTTGTTGGCGGCAGCGGAGCTGCAAAATATTTTGACAATGCAGATCTCCATGAAAGAGCAAAAGAAGCCTATAAAAAAGGAAAAATTGTTGCAGCAATATGTATTGCTCCAAGCATACTTGCAAATGCTGGTTTGTTAGAAGGAAAAAGAGCAACTGCATATCCAAGTGAAGAAATAAATCTTAAAAATCACAGGGCTGTTTATACTGACAGCGGTGTGGAAGCTGACGGCAAAATCATAACTGCAAAAGGCCCGCAGTATGCTGCTGAGTTCGGAAGGACAATTGTAAAAGCTTTGAAAGGATAAATTCACTCAAAATTATCTAAAATATAACCGTCTTATAATAAGTTTAAAAATATCCACATAGTAGGCAAAAATATAAAAGCTTTTCTATGCATAGTATATTCATGAAAAGAAAGTCGGATATGACAGATATTGGGTTGACAATAATGATAATCCTGTCTGTTTTATTTTTAATATCTACATTTCTGAAGGGATGACGTATGGATAAAATCAAAATAATTAACACAGTCACAGCCTTTTCTGTAGTATTGGCTATTATATTTTTTCTGTGGTATATTTTTGGCAATTCTCCAACTTCAGAACAGATTGTAGCTATACTCATTATTCCGTGCTATTTGTTTATGTTCGGCACTTACAAGAGTCTTAACAATACAATGAATATCAGATTTGAGAAGATCAATGATAAAATAGATGAAAAGTTTGAAAAGGTTAACGAAAAGTTTGAAAAGGTCAACGAAAAGTTTGAAAAAACAAATGAAAGGCTCATGGAAATTTCTGAGCGACTTGTGCGAATAGAGGGAAGAAGAAAACGATGAAATGCATGTTACATGTTATTAAAAATTATAAATTCCACGGAGCAAAATATTTTTATGCAAAACACTGAAGTTGCTGCGGTTCTGTGGAAGATTGCTGAGTTATTAGACATTAAAGGTGGGAATGTTTTCAAGGTTAATGCATACAGAAATGCAGCACGTGCGGTTGAAAATATTTCAGAGCCAATAGAAGACCTGTGGAAAAAAGGTGAACTGGAAGAAATACAGGGGATTGGCAAGGGCATCGCCAAAAAAATAGATGAGTTGCTCAGAACAAGGAAACTGAAATATTACGAAGAACTCAAAAAAAGTATGCCGATAGATATTGACAGCCTGAGCAATATTGAGGGACTCGGTGCGAAGAAAATTAAAAAACTCTACCAAAAACTGAAAATCAAAAACCTTTCGGATCTGGAGAGAGCTATTAAAAATCATAAAGTTTCAAGGCTTGAAGGTTTTGGAGAAAAAAGCGAACAACATCTATCTGAAAGCATAAAATTTTCAAAAGCCAGAACCAGCAGAATGCTTTTGTCTGAAGCATGGTATGCTGCCAATGAAATTACTGGAAAACTAAAACATGTTGCTGATGTGGAAGTAGCTGGCTCTCTTCGAAGGAAAAAAGAAACTATCGGGGATTTCGATTTACTGGCTTGCTCTGAAAATCCACAAGGACTTATGAAAATATTTACTAATTTGGATATAGTAAGAGATGTAACAGCTAAAGGAGAAACAAAGTGCTCTGTCCGTCTTAAGAATGGGCTGGGAGTTGATCTGCGTGTCGTGAAAAAAAAGCAGTTTGGTTCTGCTCTTCTTTATTTCACAGGATCAAAAGAGCATAATATTTATCTGAGGCGAATAGCTATCTCTAAAAATTATAAATTGAGTGAATACGGCTTGTTTTTCGGAGGGAAAGAAATTGCAGGAAAAACCGAGGAAGAAGTTTACAAAGTTCTTGGAATGCAATACATTGAGCCGGAACTTCGTGAAAATACAGGTGAAATTGAGCTGGCACAAAAAAATAAAATTCCGAAAATTCTTGGCTATGATGAAATACAGGGAGATTTGCAGATGCACACAACAGCCAGCGATGGTGCTAATACAATAGAGCAGATGAAGGAAAAGTGTTCTTCATTGAAATACAAATATATGTGCATTACTGATCATGTGGGCATGCTGAAAATTGCAGGCAGCCTTTCTCTGAACCAATTGAAAAGACAAGGAGAAAAAATAGACAAGCTGAATAAAAAAGGCGGAATAATAATTCTAAAAGGCGCTGAAATTAATATAAAAGCCAACGGCGAATTGGATGTTAAAAACAATGAACTGAAAAAACTGGACATTGTTTTTGCATCAATACACACAAGCTTTTCGAGAAACGGGACTTCCCGAATAATAAATTCAATGGAAAATGAAAATGTAGATATTATTGCTCATCCTACGGGCAGACTGATAAACAAGCGAAAGGGATATGACCTTGATATGGATAAAATATTTGAAACTGCGAAAATAACAGGAACTGTACTTGAAGTTAATTCCCAGCCAAACAGGCTTGACCTGAATGATATTTATATAAAAGCAGCAGTCTCATGCGGTTGCAGGCTTTCAATTAACACTGATGCACATTCAGCTGAACATCTGAACTTTATGGAAATAGGCATTGCTACTGCCCGAAGAGGTTGGGCAAAAAAATCTGATATTATTAATGCGCAGCCACTGAAGAAAATGATGAAGATGATGAAATAATCGATTATATGATTGCTAAGATAACACTTCCTCGATTAATGAATAGTATTATTCATTTTAGTGTATAATGCTTTAACGCTTAAATATATATCAAATAACGTTTAACGTTATTTGATATATTAAAAGACCTTAATTATCGTTAAAGGTCTTTTAAATAAATATATCCGCAACATAAATATATTAAGGAAAAAGGAACGATTGAAAATGAAAGATGTGTGGCATGATATTGAAACAGGGCCCAAAGTGCCTGAAGTGATAAATGTAATAGTAGAGATTCCAAAAGGTTCGCAGAACAAATATGAATTTGACAAAAAAAACGGATTATTTAAGCTAGATAGAGTCTTGTTCTCACCGGTGCATTATCCTGGAGATTATGGCCTGGTGCCAAAAACACTTTGCGATGACGGTGACCCGCTGGATGCAATTGTGCTTGTTACGGAAAAAACATTTCCTGGAATTCTTATAGAAGCAAGACCTATAGGAATGATGAACATGATTGATAGTGGTGAAAGAGATGAAAAAATTCTGTGCGTTCCAACTGAAGATCCGAGATTTAGTCACGTACAGTCGATAAAAGATATAAGCCAGCATACACTAAGCGAGATTGCTCATTTTTTCCAGAGGTACAAGGAACTTCAGGGCAAGCACGTGGAAATCGGAAACTGGGAAGATGCTGACAGAGCAAAGAAAATGATTCTGAATTCAGTGGCGCTTTATAAGAAAAAGAAGCAGAAGAAATAGAATACTTTTTAACGAAGGCAAATAAAATCAGGTATCATGAGATCAATAGCACCTTACATGAAAAAGAAGATGTGAAAATAAAACATTTGAGGGAGAAGGATAAGGAAATGAAGATATTTGAAAAGTCAATGGCAATTTACAGAGAAAGCATGTGGAAATCAGAAACTGGGAAGACGGGGAGGAAATAAAGATTTACATGAGCAATAAAAATTTTCTGATAATAATGATGTTTTTATTTATTTTTATTACTGCAGGATGCATTAGTGTGGATAATGAAAAAAATAAAACCGAAAATAAAGAAAAAGCTGGTAATCGAACTGTCTTTACCAGTATTAACATGAGTAAGATAGAAGTATTTGAAAAATCCAGAGATTCTTTTAATTTTAGTCAGCCTTATATTTCATGTATCTCAAAAACATGTAAAGGAAATTTTACTTTGATAGCTATATCTTCAGAAGAGAATCTAATTTCTATCAATGAAACAATAAATACATATGGAAGAGTTACTGGAAATAGATGTTATGGCGGCGAATGCATAATTTTTTTTATATCACATGAAATAAATATAGCAGATAATCTCATTAATCTGCCTTCTGTTGAATATCTTTTTCTTAATAAAATTGAATCTGATTATATGATTCGTGAGAATAATTTATATTTCTGTAAAGAAGACAAAGACTGCATAAAAGTTACTGATGGTTGCTGTGGGTGTGGCGGCGCGGGCAGAGCAACCAGCATAAACAGAAAATATGAAAATTTATGGAAGTCTTATGAGGAAGATAAATGTAGATCGTCTGTGTGTGCTGCTTCAATGTCGCATCACATATCCTGTTTTTCAAAATCTGCATGTACGGATAATTCCTGCAGTCTTGTTATTGATGAGGATTTTTTGTGTAACAGCAGTTCGCTTCTTTTTATAAATTGTAGAAATGGGCACAGAGAAGAAGAAAGTCTGGATAAAGTTTTTCCAGCAGAAGGGATATCATGCAGGGAAGTCCTGAGGATATGTAATTCCAGATTAAACTGAAATTTTTTCAAAGGAAAGTGTGATTATGTCAAAACTTTTTCAATGCTCAGAATGCAGTCTCTTTTACAAAAATAAATTTCTAGCTGAAAAATGCAGAAAGTGGTGTGCTGAGCACAAGTCCTGCAATCTGGAAATTATCAAGCATGCTGTCAAAAAGTCGCTGCTAAACAATGCAATACAGTAATGTTTTCGACAGGCTGTAATATAATTCAATTTTGCTAATCAAATATCGTCTACCCATTGCTATAAAAATTCAAAACACATAAATTGTTCTCATTTTTTCTCAGTTTTCATGAAAATTTGTTTATTTTTTGTTGTCAGCCAGGCAAGCGAGTGCCATTAGCGTTCGCTGTGGGTAG
>JAGVVW010000036.1 GCA_018304635.1 Candidatus Aenigmatarchaeota archaeon | reverse complement strand
TGATGAATGTGCCTGCGATGAAATATCATTTGCGTAAAACATTCAATGATAAAAAGTCTTTACCTAAAATGTTCCATTATTTAGTGAACTAACTATAAGGAATCTTCTCTAAAAAATCTCTAAAGTCCACTGCAAGATTTAAAGGTAACGTATATAAAAGCTTTAGGTTCTGTCAATCGTATCCATTAATTTATCTGCTTTCCACAACTTAACCAGCTTTTTCGCAGGAGCGAAGTGTTTTGTGTTCATTGTCAGAATACCGCATTTAAATGCAAGTGCTGTGGCAAGTACGGGTCTATCAGTTTCGTGTCTAATGATGCTGCATTGTTTTAACTGGTTCTGATACATAATTTTTAGTACCCATTTTACAGGAAGGCTGTATATGTAATTATCTATATCCCTGCTTTCTATTCCAAGTTTTGGAAGTGCTCTTTCAGAAGCAGAAAACTTGACGCATCTTAAAAAAGAATGCAAAAAGATGCGTCTTTCGATTCCGTTTCTGAAATTTATGAGATGAGCTTCGCTCGTCGAGTCTTTCTTTTTTCTAAAAAGAAAGGGTGTGAAGAAAGGGCTTATAGGTATTTCTTCAGCACATATTTCAGGTCCTCAATATATGACAGCATTGTCCTGTCTTTTCTGCGCATTAGAAAGATAAAGCTCTGTATTCCATCACGGACGCGGACACCTTTGACATAAATCGGTGATTTTATCGGAATATTGGCAGCTTTTAGATTGTTCCTTCCAACTTCGAAGACTATTTCTGTTGCTATCTGATAGCGGTCTGATATTAAATAAAATCTTGGAAGTATAGAGCCTCTGAAAGCGCGGAAACCAGATTCTGTGTCTTTAAGATTCGTGCCTGAAATAAAATTTGTAAATTTATTGAGAAAAAAATTCCCTATTTTTTTAATAAACGGATATTTTCTAAGATTACGGCTTCCGAGAACAAAATCATAACCTTCATTGATCTTTCCAATAAACCGCGGAATATCCTCTGGTTCATGCTGGCCATCAGCATCAATAGTAATGACAATAGCGGGCTTTCTTTTTTTAGCATACTCCAACCCGGTTCTAATGGCATATCCCAGACCTTTATTAACATCATGATTTATTACTTTTGCACCTGCTTTTTTTGCCATTTCTGCGGTGTTGTCAAAAGAAGCATCATTTATTACAACAGCTTCGTCAACATATCTGAGGCATTCTCTAACAATAGTATATACTGTTTTTTCTTCATTATATGCAGGAATTAAAGCTATAATCATTATATTAGCTTAGACATGAAATATTAAAAACTACCTTCCCGAAGAATAGAAATTTGTAACTATCGGGAGTCGTAGCCAAATATTAAAACTATCTTCCCGAAGAATAGAAATTTGTAACTATCGGGAGTCGTAGCCAAATATTAAAACTATCTTCCCGAAGTTTTAATTAATATACACTACAATTAATTCTTATGGAAAACAAAATGGCTTTGATGGAAGCAATGCTCTTTACTACTTCACGACCATTGGGTCTGGAAGAGATACGAAAAAATCTAAAGCTTCGTGTGACTATAGTTGAAAAGATGCTGGATGAAATTGAAAAGAAGTATGCATCCGAACACTCGGGCATTCATTTATCGCGTACTAATGGTTTTAGACTTATTGTAAAGCCAGACTATCTGCATAGTGTAGCACACTTAACTCCGCATGCGGATATGTCCCGTGGGCTTTTAAGAGTGCTGGGAATAATTGTATATTACGAACCTATAAAGCAATCAGATATTGTTAAAATTATAGGCAATCGGACATATGATTATGTAAAAGATTTATCTGGCCGCGGTTTGATAAAAACAGAGAAAAAAAGCAGAACAATTCTTTTGTCAACGACACCTAAATTTGAAGAGTATTTTGGTGTAAGCAAAGAAGAAGTAAAAAAAATGCTTGCTGGTGATAAAAATGGAAATGACAGGTCTGGACATGAGGCAGTGCCTGATGGAGAAACCACTAAAATCAGCCAGAATTGAGAACATATATCATAAGAATAATTCTATTTCTGTCCGTGTTTATAGCCACGGGAAAAATTATGAAATACATGCAGGTCTCGGGTATTTTTTTATTTCAGACAGACACGAACAGGCTGAAAGCGCTACGCAATTTGCAATGGTTATGAGAAAATATTTGCGCGGATATGTTATAAAAGATATTTATCAGCTTGGCCTAGACCGCGTATTTATTCTGGAAACTGAAAAGAACAAACTGATTCTTGAGGTTTTTAGAAACGGCAATATAATTCTGACTAATGAAAGCAATAAAATAATTTCAGTTATGCGTTCGCAAAGATGGAAATCACGCGAGTTGATTGCCGGGAAAAATTATAAAGAGCCTGAATATTCTGATATAACAAAAATTATACCGGATACTGACAATGTAATTGAAGCAGTTCTTTTCAAAAGCGGCTGCGGTTTGCACTGCAAAGCCATATTGAAATCAGCTGGTGTTGAAAACAAGCCCTGTTCAGAGCTTAGCAAAAATGAAAAAGAAAAAATAATAGCTGAAATAAACAGGGCTATTCGTGATGATAAAGCAAAAAATGAAATATTTGAAAGTTTGTATGAGAATGAACAAAAACAAAAAAATCCTGAAAATGACCGTATACTGAGCCATCAGGTGCGGGAACTGGGGAAGGTCAGAGAAGAAAAGAAAAATCTGGAAAAAATAATAAATACCCTTAATAATAACTACAGTATTGTAGAGGAAATTATTCGCCAGGTCATTAAATCCAGTTGGAATAAGGGAAATCTTGATGTTGTTACAAGGGATTTTATCTTGTCCATGAATCCAAAAACAAAAAGCATAAAAATTTCCCTTGAAAACATGGAAATGGGGTTGAATGTTAACAGAAAGCTCAGCACTCAAATAAATGATTTTTACAACCTTCTGAAAAAATATGAAAATAAGATCGATAAAATTCAGGACATAATGAATAAAAATGAGGATAAGAAATTTGTTAAACGCAGGCAGGCATACAAAAAGCAGAAATTCCGTCGCTTTACAACGTCAGACGGGATTGAAATTCTAATGGGCAAGGATGCAAAATCAAACGAAGCACTGATAAAGAAAAACCTGCAGGCAGATGATATTGTTTTCCATGCAGATGTTCAGGGCGGAGCATTTACTGTTTTGAAATCTGACAAACCAACAAAAACAGCCCTTGAAGAAGCTGCTGTTCTTTGTGCCTGCTTTTCAAAAGCATGGCCAATGGGTTTGGGTAGTGTAAATGTTTACTGGGTAAAACCAGAACAGCTGGATAAGAGAGCAATGGGTGAATATATTTCAACAGGAGCTTTTGTTGTCCATGGAAAAAGAAATTATATGCGTGCTGAGCTGAAGTTTGCACTCGGCATAAACAGGAAAGGAGAAATAATATCAGGGCCGATAAAATATGTTGAAAAAAATTCCCAGTCTTTTGTTGTGCTTCAGCCGGGAGAGGATAGAAATATCGGCAAAAAAATCAGGCAGCAGCTATTAAAAAATTCCAGCGACGGTATGGAAGAAATAATAAATGTGATAAAGCCTTCAGAGTTTTTCAATTTCATTCCGTCGCGCAAGGCGAGTCTGGCGTAGGATATCTTACTACTACCGAGACAAATTAATTATGAGACATGATTATAACTTACCAACTTGGCATTGCGAAGCAATGCCTTTCGTTACGGAATAGGCTACGCTGATAATGTGTAACTAACTAAATTAATTTGTCAGATCATTCAGGATTTCATGAGTTTTCTCTGAAGGTACAATATAACCATAGAAAAACTTTTCATGCTTTGTCCTGCTGGAGACAGTGAATACAAAAATGGGTATATTCTATACCGAAATTATTTAAAGATTTTGGTATAATATTATCCTATGTTTTGGTATACTTTATACCTATATCAGGAATTAGAAACAGCGTATTTAATTCAGATACCCATTTTTTGAGAGCATTATTTCAATATCGTGCTGATTTTTTCCATTGCTTCAATTGTTTTTTCCATTTCATCCTTTGTATTGTACAGGTAAAGAGAAGCTCTTGCAGAACCTTCTAATTTATGTGAGTTGAACCACGAGTGCACGCAATGTCGGCCGGAACGAATCATTATATTAAAGCTGTTATCAAGCATCATTGCTATGCTGTGACTGTCAATGCTGTCCAAGTAAAATGAACATATGCTGCCGCGATGTTCAGCAGACGGGCCGATTATTTTCATCTTTGAGATATTTAATAATCCAGCTGAAAGAATTTTGTTCAGTTCGGTTTCATGCTTTTCTATTTTTTTCATTCCCGTTTTATTCAGGTAATCTATAGCAGCTCCAAAGCCAATTATACCTGCGTAATTTTGCAAGCCTGGTTCTAGTCTCTGAGGCAGAGCTTCAAATTTATGGGTTTCATATGTTGAATCAATAACAGTTTCACCACCAGTTATCAAAGGTTTTAATTTTTCAAGATGATCTTTTTTTCCATACAGAATTCCGGTTCCTGTTGGTCCAAGCATCTTGTGTCCTGAGCATGCAAAAAAATCCGCATCCGATTTTTTCAAGTCTATTTGTTTATGCGGGGCTGACTGGGCACCGTCTACTAGAACCAATGAATTATAGTCATGGCTGATTTTCGTTATTTCTTTAATTGGATTTGTAACACCGTCCAGATTTGATGTCTGTACGATTGAAACCAGCTTTACTTTTTTACTCATTATTTCCTGGAATTTATTCAGGTCAAAAGTATTGTCAGGTTTTGATATTAAAATTCTATATTCAGTACCTGTCATATGCCATGGTATCAGATTGGAATTGTGTTCTTTATCTGTTGTCAGGACAATATCGCTTTTTTTGAGTCCAAGTCCGGATGCAACCATATTTATGCCTTCAGTTGTGTTTTTCGTAAATACAATTTCTTCAGGTTTTCTTGCATTAAAAAATTTAGCTATTTTCTTCCGGACATTTTCCATTTCTTCTGTTACTCGCCTGCCAAATTTATGCCCGCTCCGGCCTGCACATGCCGGGTAGTTTCTATAATATTCCAGCATTGCATCTATAACAGACTTTGGCCTGAGTGACATACAGGCACTGTCAAGGTAAATGCCTTTTCCGATTGACGGGAAATCATCGCGAATTTTTTCCGGCAGCATATATAGTAATTGTGTAATATGTTTTAAAAAACCAGCCATTTCCATAAATTGAGTCTTTATAAAGTTACCGATAGACTAGATAACTTTTGCCCAAAAGTTACCGATACAGTAGTAAACTTGAAAACTTTATATAAATCAAAGCTTTATATACTACTTTAGTGTAGTATAATGTTATGTCAGATGAAATTGTAATTGCGGCAGTGACGAATGAAAGTTCTCATAGATATGTTCCTGCTATAAAGGCATTGATTGAAGCGTATTATTTAGATCTGCACCCGCTTATTGACAGAGACATGTTTCTTATTGATGTTGGTAATAGTTCAATGAGAACTAGAGACGAGAAATATTGTTCGAGCATGGAAACAGCATTATCTCCTTTTTATAATGGTAATCAGTATAATCTTCCGTATAATTATGTAAATCTGGAGGATGAAAGAAAAAGGATTGCTTTACGTTCTGCATTGCCCCAGGTTCTTGCTGAATACAATATAGATAAAAGGAATAATGAAGCTGAAAGAAAATTTCATGCAATAGGAGTAGATGTTGATAAAATACGTGAAACATATGGCATAAAAATCAGGGAAGAAAAACCGGTTGAGAAGGATGATAAGCCTGAAAGAGAACAGTATATTCCTAAATGGATGGATCAGTTGTATAATGACATTACTTTCTACCACATGGCTAATGGTAAGACCCAAGGTGATGCTGAAAACATAGGAAGAAATGTTGACTGGGATGCTGCTGTTCATTCAGGATTTACAACATTTCAGGAAGCTGTAGAGCATGTTGAAAGGCAGGATCGTTATGAAAATTTATACAGTGCACTGGATGCGTGGGACAGATATTCTGACACTGCAATAGAAGAAATGGAAAGAGTTCTTCAGGAGCGAGGCAAAGTACCAAAGGATCTGGCAGAAAGAATAATCAGTATTTTTAATATGGAAGAAGCTGAAGGCTTGAGGCAAAGACGTTATGTATTTTGGAGTGCTATTAATGAAGAAGTTTTGAGAGGATTGTTCAGAGCAAGGGCGCCGGGACTTGTAAGGGATATGGCTTCATATCCGTCTTTGAATGAAATGAGGAATTACAGGAAAAGAAATTACAGGAAAAAAATAGATGGAAATCTCAAAGCAAAACCTTTTACAATTCAGGAATTTTTAACTCATTACAGCGAAAAGGAAAATGAATATACACGAGCTGTTGCTGAATATGAAGCACGAAAATCTGCTATTACTGAAACATCAGGATATGATGGTCGTGAATCTGAAATTCCAGGTGCAACAATGCAGTTAAATTTGGCTTTGTGGAGAGCTCTTGAAAGATCTGATTCTGGAACATGGAAAGAACTTGGAATTGATGAAAACACTGTCAATGGTCTGGAAGCAATAGAGTACAAAGAGCGCGTGCTTGGCGAGGCAGAAAGAATTATTTTAGAAACTTATATTGATGAATGCAATGAACGACGTGACAAAACAATTAAGGATATGAGCGGAACTGAATATTCTGCATTAGGGTGGACAAGCCAAGATAGAGATATGTGCCTTGAGATTGGACTCGGAATTCAAAGAAACCTTGACAAAGTTTTCTCTGATGGTGGTGATTACAGAGATATGTATTTCGGGGCGGATAATCGTCGTAGAACCGGTGATGGTCTAACAATTCTTGAAGATGTAAGAGAGTTGTTAGAAGATAAAATCGTAGGCAAAACAATAAATCAACAATCACATTATTACTATAGTGTTCCCTTTAATACGCTTCTTATTTTTCTGTCGGATGTTGCAAGATCAGGCGGCCAAAGATCAACGAACGAATTGAATCTTATAATTCCTAAAATAAATGTAACTATAAAACATTTATATGAAACATATGCATCCCCGGGATTAGTGGCAGCGGTGAAATATCTTTCAAAAGAACAGTATAAAGATAATCTTTCCCGGCTGGTTGAAAAGTATGCTCAGGAAGAATAGAATAATTTTTTATTTAAGATATATCATATAAATAGCAATTATGCCCAACATAGTTCTTGAACAGCTGACGCTGTTGTCAATAGGATTCCTGAGTACATCTGTTGTTCTTATATTTTTTGTTATATGGCACGAAACAAAGGAAAAAAAGATCAAGCGCATTATTAAAAAGGTCAAGGAAGAGCGTGAAATTGGTGAGTTTTAAATGGCAAAGAAATCAGATATAACAAAAAAGGAAAAATATGTTTTCTGCTCAGTTGTGGGAATCCTGCTTTTATTTGTCTATATGCAGTTTTTTGTTGTTTCTGTTCAAAATAGCATATTCTGGTACGGGGCAGAAGCTGGCATCATTGTTCTCCTGGCATTCGTGATTTCCAGATGGAAGCATCTTTAAATATTTGTGTACTAATATAAAAATGGGTGTTTTATATGAAAGTGGTGGAAAAAATAATAGATGACGAAGGTCGCATAATTATACCAAAAGAATGGAGAATGAAGCACGGCACAGCTGTAATTATGATAGAGTTAGAGAGTTATATAAAAATTATACCAAACCAGAAACACAGACTTTCTGAATTGTTCGATAGCATGGAAGTTGCTGCATTGCCTGATATGACTGACTGGCATGAATTTAAAAAAGATATTTTCAGGAGGACTAAATGATGTTTTTCATAGATTCCAATATTTTCCTTTATGCGTTCTTATCTACCAAAAGGAAATTGAAAGATTCGGAAAAACAATTGAAAGAGACTTCAAGGAAAATACTAAAAAAAATTGACAGTGGTGAGAAAGTGGCAACGTCTGTTGTTCATATATCAGAAATTTCAAATGTATTGGAGTCAATAGCAGGCAAAGGAGATGCTCAGAAAGCCATGACTTATCTGATTTTAAATGAAAACATCGAAATACTGGAAGTTAACAAGAGTGCGCTCATAATGGCTTCTGATATCAATAAAAAACATTTGATAGGTCTGAATGATTGTATAGCAATAGTTCTTATGCAGCAAAATAACATCAATAAAATATATTCGGCAGACAGACATTTTGATAGTTTTGACTGGATAGAACGTCAGTAAAGCTGTTTTATGTAATGTGCAACATGGTCAGAACTATAAAGTTTTCGGTGGATGTCTTCACAAGCCAGAATCTCTACCTTCGGCATCGTTGCACTAAAATTACGGATGTCTGTGTCTCATAAAACCTGTTTCAATACCAGAAACCGAAGCTGCAATAAGATGATTCTTTACATGCTTTTGAAGCGACCATGACTGATTTCTGATTATCCGCGAGGAAAAGATGTCTGCCTTTGAAATATGGTCATAAGCCTGGACCAGTTCATTATCTTTGTACGGAATATTGGAAGAGAACCAATGCAGTACTTCATCTATGCTTTTATCACAGGAATCTATTGACAAACTTGCATTACTGAAATTTTTTGTTCCGAATAAGGTTCTCAATGTTTCAAAAATATTATTTTGAATCGTTCTGTTTCCCAAAGTTGATACAGTTTGTAGCGTAATATTATCAGAGAGTATCTCCAGATCCATCAAAGCAGCCCGAATGTCACCATTGCACATTCTTGCGATCTGAGTGACAGCTGCGTTTTCATAAGGTATTTTCTCTTTTTCACATACTCTTAAAAGAAATTTTGCAACGCTGTCCCATCTAGGCTTTTGAAGTTTTATAACATCGCTTTTAAGATTCCGAATTTTGTTGCTGTAAATATCTGTACACGTCAAAACCACGGGATAATTGCATATGTCAACAATGTTTGGTAATCCCCTGAGAGAATTTATAGAATCGCCATCTTCTATGAGAATTATTTTTTTCTGATAGAATAAACTGGTTTGAATTGACGACTTCTCTAAAAACTTCATCTGATCTGACTGTTCTGACGGATTGTGTTCTGTAATTTCAGCTTTTAGTTCCTGTGCAATCAGTCTGACAGCACTGGATTTACCAGAACCTGTGGGTCCGCATAAGATTGTAAATGTTCCCGCAGTATTCAAGTTTTTTTTCAGTTTTTGAAAAGCCGATGAATTTCCAATCATATCTTCGATGAATTTGGGTGAATATTTCTCGAAAAGCATAAAAATAATATGTCGTAATATATAAAAATCAGTTATATATAATTGCATAGTCTATATGAATTATAACATAAGGAATGCTTATGAAGCCATTAACCAACACAAAATATATAGGAATAGTCATTGTATTGATAGCTATAGTCTTATTTCTATATGTTTCATGGCTTACCCTGCATTTAATGAAAGTAAATGCAGTAATTCATTTGTCATGCAATTTACCTGAGGCAATATGTCCTTATTCTGGTTTTCCTGAACAGGGAATTGTCGGATATTCATTTTCTGCAATAATCCTGATTTTTGGCCTATATTTAATATCCGTTTCAAGGCTGTCTGATAGGATAAATACAGAAAATATCGATAAATTCAGGAAAACAATAGATTCCCTGAATGGCGATGAAAAAACAGTTTATGAGGTAGTTGTTGAAGCCAATGCGATATTCCAAAGCGAACTGGTTGAAAAGCTTCAAATGAATAAAGTCAAAGTCAGCCGAATCATTGACAAGCTTGAAGGTCGTGGCCTGCTAGAGCGCAAGAGAAGAGGCATGAGTAATGTCTTGGTGCCAAAACGTGGAGATTGACAATATTTGGTTTACTGTAAATATGGTATAGAGCACATTTTTATTTGCAGCCTAAAATGGCTCAGTTGTTTTAGGATTTATGGCAGAGTCGTTTTCTGGTGTAAATAAGTGTAGCGTAAATTCCAAAATTCTTTTCTTTTAGTACAGGTTTTCTGTTTCAAAAGAAAAAAAGGTGTGTAACTGGTTTCATACATTCTAATATATACTGTTTCGTGATATAATTCAGTATGAAGCATGAAAAAACTTTAGGATACCTAAGCATGAGTCTGATCGCAATTGCGTTTATTGCATCATTTGCAGGATTGTTGTTTATCAGCAATTCTGAAAAGGTGTTGACAGACAGAATAAGGCTTTCAGAAGAGGAAGCAAGGCCAGCTAATTTGGAAATAATAAAATTAGTTTCATCTGAATGCAAGGATTGTTTTGACATAGAGTTATTTGTTACTGGTCTGAAAGATTTGAATGTAAAAATTACAAATGAAAAAATAGTGGATATTAATTCGCTTGAAAGCTTGGCTCTGATCAATAAATACAATATCGACAAGGCGCCAGCTCTTATCATCAGCGGCGAAACAAGTAAGTCGAATATAAAAAATGAACTGGAATCAGCAGGTACACGGGTCAGTGATGTTATATTGATTACAGCTCCAGTGCCGGTATATATTAATCTTGCAGATAAAGAAATTGTCGGCAGAGTTGCCATGATAAATATATTTGATAGAACCTGTACAGAGTGTTATAACATTAGCATCAGCAGGCAGATACTTCAAAATGGATTTGGCATTGTTTTAGTGAATGAAACAACATATGATATAAACTCAGTGGAAGGCAGAATGATCCTGGATAAATATAATGTCACGGCTGTGCCAACCTTTTTAATTTCACCTCAGGCAGATGCCTATGAGAATCTCAATCAGGTCTGGGGTCAGGTAGGGACAATAGAAAAGGATGGGTGGTATGTATTCAGAAATATCGGAATACTGAATGTGCCTTACAAAAATATCACAACTACAACTATATAACCACTAGTACAACAATCAAATCATTATCAGGATATTAATTCAAGGAGGATATGAAAATGGCGCGAGAATCACATAAGAAGAAAGAAGCTACGACTGAACACGAAATAGCAGCTACTGCTAACATACCAGAAAAGGCTCATACAACAGAGAAATCGCACAATCCAATGGTTTATGCACTGATAATTATTGTGCTTTCACTGTTAGTATATAATCAGTTTGCAATTTCCGGGCTTAGTGCAAAAATAACAGATCGTGCAACAAGTCCAGCAGTATCATCAATATCATCAGGTAACAGCATTGATGTAGTTCCAAGAGGAAAACCAGCAATATACGGCGATGAAATTGGATTAAGCTATGATGATGTCAGTCCAAACAATCCGCAGCTCGCTGATGTGACCATCAGAAAATTGTCATCATATGACGAACAGATAAAATTAGAGGGTGCTGACCTGCAACGATACATTAAAATCGTATCACAGATATCCTGTGAATATTGTTGCGGTGCTGATTCAATTATTTTCAGCGACGGGAAACCTGCATGTGGCTGTGCTCATTCCTATTCAATGAGAGGGCTTGCCAAATACCTTATCACGAAGCATCCGAATGAATATACAGATGACCAGATACTTGAAGAGCTTGGAAAATGGAAGACATTATTCTTCCCGACACAGATAGCTCAAAAAGCAGAAATATTGAAAAGCAAAGGAATAGAGTTGAACTACATCAATATGGCATCTAATAAATATAGGGGAATTGAGTCAGGCAGTACTAGCGGAAAAATGGTCGGCGGCTGTTAGCTGCATTTTTTTTTCAAACTAAAGACGCATCTTCGATGCGTCAAGTCGTTAAAGAAAAAATGTAAGTTGCCAAAAAAGAAAAACGAAATAGGAGGTGTTGAGAATGAGAAAAGAAACAGTAATATTGGTAATTTTGCTGGCTGTAATAGCTCTTGTAACAGTAGCTCAGGCAGTTCAGATATCAGATATCAGCGGTAAAATAACCGTTTCAAAAATCAGTCCTGCAGGCAATACGCAGAATTACAATTCAGCTCCAGCAGCACAAAGTGCACCAACAATGGTTGGCGGGTGCTAGTACTGAGTTTTCGAAAGCAAAACTTTCGAAAAACACGAGATGTGCTGAACGCATGATGCAGCTTCGCTGCATCTTTCGGTTTCACATCGAGTAATCTTTCAGGAACAAAGTTCCTGAAACTCCAAGACAGCCTTCGGCTGTCGTCAGATTTTTGGAAAATTTGACAAATAAAAAGAAAGGTTAGAGATATGTCAAAAAAAGCAACATTTGTTTTGATAGGCGTTATAGCTATGGCGATCATATCAGTAGTTGCTATATCCAGCAGCAAGACTGGAAATGCTGTTAATCTGCCTTATTATGCAACATCCAATCCAACTGTAAAGCAGGCTTATGAATTTGCATTTAAAAATCCG
This sequence comes from Candidatus Aenigmatarchaeota archaeon, assembly GCA_018304635.1. GTDB lineage: Archaea > Aenigmatarchaeota > Aenigmatarchaeia > GW2011-AR5 > JACRMX01 > JAGVVW01. Next base: position 14,271 of record JAGVVW010000036.1, on the reverse strand, counting down.
GATGCATTAGATGGTGTCAATTGCCATTGCGGCTGCATGGAAAACGTTCATAATGGCCGTGTACATAAACGAGGTTTGAGAGACTGTTTTATGACAGAAGATGGTGGATTTGAACAACATGCATCACAATGTGACATGTGTATACAAGATACGCTTGAGGTAAAGTCTATGATCCAAAGCGGGATTGCCAAAGAGCAGATAAAGCAGACAATAGATTCAAAGTATATAAGATGATTTTAAAAATGAGGTTTTATATGACGAATAAAATTTTTGCATTTCTTGTAATTGGAGTGCTTGTCTTATTCATAGTTCCTCCAGTATTTGCTCACTGTCCATTGTGCACAGCTGCTGCAGGCGTTGCTGTAAGCGTTACTAGAATCTATGGTATAGATGACCTTATTGTAGGCTCGCTCATAGGTGCATTTACAATTTCAACGGCATTATGGCTTAACAATTATCTGTTAAAAAGAAACAAAGGAAAAAAATATTTTTCATATCAGACATCTATTATTACTGCAGCTGTTTTTGTATCAACAATAGCAAGCTTTGCGCTTTTCAGCATAAGCTCACCTGATTATTACAAGCTTTTTGGCATTGATAAATTATTGATAGGTGTTACAGCTGGTAGCATAGCAACAATTGCTGCATTTGGCACGCATAATATGCTGAGAAAATATAATTCTAATAAAAATCATCTACCAGCACAGGGAATTATTTTAATGGCAATATTTTTGGTTTTTCTGAATATAGGATTTTATGCATCAGGATGGATTTTTTAGGATGTGAAGTATTATGAAAAAACGCAGATCATTAGAAAAGTCCAAAAATCTGGATGGCAAAGCTGTTGAGAGTGACATATCAGACAAACAGGATATGAGCATTGCTGTAATGAATCTTATAAATATAGAAGAACATCTTGCTTTTACTGCAATGAAAACCAGAAAAAAAGAATATCTGATTGTTCAATCTGCTGTGCGAAAGAAACGCATAAGATTAATGAAAAAGCTGCTTACAAATACAGAAGGTGAATTGTGGTGCATAAGCAAGCATCTGCTTGCAACAACAATGCGACTCATGGAAACTGCAACAAAATATACTGACAATGATACTGATGAAGCACAAAAAATTATAGAAGATGCGTTTGACATGTATGGATTATTCTGGATGCTGCAAACCATTGAAGAAAAAACAAAATCAAATACCATGGGATAAAATTTTTTGGTGTTTTTATGTTACTTGAAGATCTTGAAAAAAAAGTCAGTAAGTGGAAAGGCCGCGCAGCTAAAACCATGAAAGAAGTCCTGAAGTGCTGTCTGGAAAAATAAGCCTTACAGCCTTTTTCAAGACCAGTGCTTTTAAATTTTTCTTCTTTTGGTTTTTTCCAATTCTTCTGCGAATTTTTCAAATCTTTCAATTTCTTTTTTCTTATTGGCATTTATTTTCTCAAATTTTTTAATCATCTTTTTCTCAACTTCTTTACTCAATGATTCATCAGCCATCGGGTACAAGATATTATCTTCCTTGAATACATGTTCCCTGATTAATTGGATATAACCCGTTGCTCCTTCAATCAGTTTATTCTTATTTTTTTCATTCAAACCCGATTCCATTACCTTGACATTTTTCCTTCCTTTGTCATGTTCAAAAAGCATCTGTTCTACTGGATTGCAATGCATGCACCCTTCTTCTGCGCATTTATTAAATTCTTTGAATAAGATATCCTCTTCCTTTGCATGATGGAATTTGTCCGCATAATTTCTAATGAAATCAATAACATTTTTGAAAAAGATTGTATCAATTTGTTTATCCTTTAATCGTCCGATTTCAAATTCTAAAGCATCAGCTACCTTTAAAATATTTTTATGTTCTTTTGATAATATTTTTGATGTCTCTGAACTGATTTTCATTTCATTACCTTATTTCACGAAAATTTGTCATGCTGCTCTTTGCAGTTTTCTGAGTTCTTCGTTGGATGGTAGTTGAGTCAACACTTTAACGCCTCTTTCATCTTTTAATTTTCTATAGTTTCTTTTTTGTTGTATATATGATCCTTTCATTGAATATCCTGCCTTTTCAGTTTCTTCTGTTGCCTGTCCTTCAACATAATTCCTTTGTAAAGGCGTTAAATATGACATATCACCGAATATTCTTTTCTGCAGACCATGAATTGTTTCATGTGCTGCCACAGCACCGATTGATTGTTCTATTCCAAAACGTCTGAAGTATTCGTGCCTTTCTCTGTTTTCCGGGTTTAATCCACTGTCAATCACTATATAATTTTCTTCAGGATTGTAAAAACCAAGCACAGAAGGAACTTCTATAGTTCTTATGCGTTTATGTTTTCTGTCATAGATACGATACTTAGGTTGTTGTATTTCACCTTGAAATATAGTTATCGGATCATCTAATGAAGGAGCCCACCCTAAATTTTCAGAATATGTTTTTTTGACAGCATCAAAAGAAGCTTCTACCTGATCTCTTATTTTATATGCACTACTGTTGAATTTTAGTTCTCTTCTATTCAGTCTTTTTCTATACTCATTGGGTAATGCATGATACATAGAAGTTTTACCTGTTCTGTCAGAAGTTCTTTCCACATGATCATATCCAGTATCAGCATCTCTTAAATCTCTTTTTACATGACTGCCTTTTATTTTGGTTTCCGCGTTTCCTGGTTTCCTGACATGGCTTTCATATGCAAGTCTATTTCCTGCATGCTTATAAGCTGTCTCTAATGCTGCACTCAAATATCCAGCAGCAGTGCTACGAGTACTTCTGTCTATACTGTGATATGCTGTACAAGAGCCACATTTTGCCATATAGCATCCCAATATAATTTAGCAGACAGAAAGTATTAAAATCTTTCAAAAGAACAAAAAAAGAAAAAAAGTGCTTTTAAATTCTTTTGCATTGAAATAAATGCATTATGACTAACAGTACTTTTACTCTGTTTTTTGGGTATTGATTTAGTCATCACTTTCTAAACTCTTAATTTTTGGTGGTGATTTTGAATGATTACTGTTAGTTATCTTATATGGAGGTGTTTGATATGGCTATAGCAATTATTTTAAAGGAAAATTCAACAGAGGATGATGCATATGAAGTTCAACGTCTGATACAGGAAAGAGATATGGAAGCGTATATACCTTTTGGTGAAAGGACAACATATTTAGGGCCAAGAAGAATCGTCATAGTGCCTAAACATGCAGATTATATAAGATTATATAGAGAATTGCACGATCAAGATGGCTGCATTTATGAAGTCAGGCAAACAAGTACTGATTATGTTCTAGTCAGTGGAATTCTAAATACTGAAGATCCTGCTGCAATAAGAGCTGACGATCCACATTTAGGTGAATATTTGACAATCTTGAAAGGATGTTCATCAGAAAAAAATATCGATAAATTCAGGAACATGATGTACGAAATACAAATTCATCAACAGTTCCCGTTGTCTGTAAATTAAATCCTATCTATACTCTGAACTTCGCAACATTTTTTATTGTCTCTTGTGAAGTCATTATTGTTGCACGGCAGCAATAGCGCGTTACACCAAGTTCATTCAAAACCTTATTGGAATTTTCTCCAGCCTTAGTTCTTTGCTGGAATTTTTCAACTAAACCAGCAACAGGCTTTCCACAGCTCATGCATCGAACTGGCGTCATCATATTCTAACCTTCTACCTTTTCTTTTTCTATAAAATTTATCGTTTGCTCTGCTGTTTTGTTCTCCAAACCCTTTTCAAGATTTGTACCTTTTATTTTTCATCTCTGTCTATGAAAAGCGTTTACGGAATATATATACTATCTCTTGCTCTGTTGTTTTGTTCTCCGTGGCCCTGCACTGGATCGTGAAGGCTTGTGAGGTTCTGTTCTTCTTGCATCAGATATCAGCAGTGAACGGTCATATTGAATATAATCTTCATGAAGCTTTTTATCATTTGAAATATTTAAAATGGCATTTGCAATAGCTGTCCTGGATGCATCAGCCTGTCCCCAGATTCCGCCACCTCTTACATTTATATCAATATCGATGCCTTCTGCTGTCTTACCAGCTAATAATATAGGTTCCATTATTCTCATCCTTCTGTAAGATGGCTGTATGTTTTTAATAAGAATATTGTTTATTCTAATTATACCATGGCCTTTCTGCGCAACAGCTCTGGCAACTGCCTTTTTTCTCTTTCCGACAATTATTACAACACTCCGGCCTTTAGCAACAGGTTTAGAAGGTGCTTTTCCATCTGTAACTGCCTTTCTTTTTTCTGTTTTTGGCTTTATTTTTCTTTCAATCATACTCTAACCTTTCTTTATGCAGAGAAGAGATATCTCTTCTCTATCGTTCTACTCATCTCTTAATAGGCAACTTTTCAGTTGCATATTATTTTTCTTTTTCTATGGAGTTTTCCTTAGTATGGTCTCCATCCAAGGAATCTTGAAATTTCTTCTAGCTTGATATAAGTTGATCTTATTGGCCTTGAAGCTATATTTTCTGGTTGATCTTTGATAGCATCAGGAATCCCAATGTAAACTTTCAGATTTCTTAAAGCATTCTTTCCTTTAGTCTTTTTATATGGAAGCATGCCACGCACTGTTCGTCGTACAATCATATGAGGAGCTTTCGGAAAATAAGGTCCGTGATGAGCTGAGCCTTTTTTTCGCTTGCTTAAATAATACTGTTTAATAGTATCAGGATTTCCTGTGATTATACATTGCTCTGCATTTATTATGCTTATAATTTCACCAGCCATAAGTTTCTTGGCGGCAAAAACAGCCATTCTTCCCAACACAGCATTTTTAGCATCAATTACCAACATACCTCTAACCTTTCTTTCTGCCTTTTCTTTTTTGTAAAAAAGAAAATGTAAGTTGCCAAAAGAAAAAACATCACGGCAACTTCGTTGCATATTATTTTAAATTTTCTTATTTACACATAACCTTTCTTTTTCATCATGGTTTTGCGTCTTTCGTTTTACCCTCTTCCTTTTTTAGCTTCAATCTTTTTAACACACCAGTGTTCCTGTCTTTTTATTTTCAATCATTTCCATTAATGTGTAAGCTTTTCCATCAGCTTTTGAAATTGCTTTTCGCGATCCATATGAGTATGAAAATGCGTAAATTTCAACTGCTTTATGTGTTTCATTGCCAATAACTTTTGAAGTTACAATAACAGGCCCTTTTATTCTTGATATTTTTGCAAGTGAAATTGCTTTCTTTTTTCTGGATGGCATTGCAAGATGCCTTGCCACATCCAAATAAAGTTTGTTTTTTGTTTTTTTTAGTTCAGTTATAAGTTTTTTTGTACTATTATTGGTTGGACCTGTTGGTTTAGGCATTTATGATGCACCTCTATTTATATATTCAAAAGACCCATGTATATTGTTGAAGGTCTTTTGATATATTCAAATATAAACTTTAAAAGGCTTCTGAAAAATGCAAGATTGGTTTCATCCGATATAATAATCAGATTCATCACCTGAAGCAGGTTTTGGCGGCTGCTTCGGAATCATACGCTGGTGCATAAATTCGGTTTTATTCAGTTGTTTTTCAATTTCTTTAATGTTCTTTTCCAATTTAGATAAATTTAGATCTATATTTAACATTTTTTTCAAAATCTTCAGCATACTGTCAGCTGCTTTTGGATCAATTATCATAGGTAATCCCAGTGTTTCACCCATCAGAACAACAGCATCCATGCCATAAAATTCAGCCATTCCTGCTAATAAGCCGGATGCTCCTACAATTGTACCTACGGGATGATCATTTCCAAAATTAATCCCGAATTTTTCATATTTTTTAACAAGAGCTTTTTTGTTTACAGCACCAATAACTCTTGGTACCTCACCTGGACTTGGGTTCGCATAACCACCGAGAGTTATTATCTGGTTTGCACCAAGTTTTTTCACAAACTCCAGAATTTTTTCACAAATTATATAATGACCTTCAGGAGAGACACTCTGGCTATCGCCAGTGATAACAATAATATCATTGCCTTTATTTTTGTAGTAATAAAAATCACAACGAAGCATCTGAACTTCAGCTGTATCATGAAGAATCACCAATGGCAACAAGTATGGTGAATAAAGCTCAGCAAACTTCTCCATTTTCAATTCTGAAACCAGATAACCAGCAGCAATTCTGCCGACATTTCCAACACCCGGAAGCCCTTCAATAGCTATCGGATTTTTCAGATTAACTTTTTTTAGAATTTTGATCGTGGTTTCGATGAATCTCACCCCTTTTTTGCTGTGAATAAATTTGAATCGCGTCTACTTATTATTGTCAGAAACTGTATTTATGCTTGTTTCATCGGGCCTGCTTAAGTTTCTCCAGCAATGTAAACTTCGGCGGATGAGCGCTTTTAGTTACACTGCCGCAGCATTCACTTTTCATTGTATACTTTTTGCATACATAACATCTTTTGAGTTTTGTAACCATAACTATCCACTATAATTAATAAATATAATACTATAACTTGTCAGAGCATTTCTATAATGCCTTCGATTTCTGACATTTTGTCAATTTTTTTGTTTCTGAAAAATATTTTATTTTATGACTTTCTTTGAAGCCCACTTAAAATTCCTCGGATCACGATTTAGCTTAAACATATTTATTTCGCATTTCGAGGAACAGAACCAGTTTGCTTTGCCTGTTTTCTGAACTACAAGTTTTCCTTTTCCTTTTCCAATTTCTTTTGAACAAAATGAACATTCAGACATATCTCTAACCTTCTGCCTTTTCTTTTTTAAAATCCTACGACAAGAAGACGAAAAGACGTTGCGAAGCAATGTCATGCGAGTTCTTGTTTCGGAGTTTCAAGAGCTTTGCTCTCGAAACAAAGAAAATGTAAGTTACCAAAAGAAAAAACACCATGGCAACTTCGTTGCATATTTATTTGAACTTTCTCATTTCACACAATTGTTTATTTCTATCGTCTCCCAAATCCTTCACTGCTTTCCATTTCAGTTTCACGAAGCAGTATTATATCGCCTATTTTAATAGGTCCGACAATATTTCGCATCAGGATTCTTCCGGTGTCTCTTCCTGAAACCACACGACATCTGGCTTTGATAATACCCTTTACACCACTTCTTCCGAGTATTTCAATTACCTCAGCTGGAGTTGATGCTGTGGATCTGGATGATATTCTTCCTTTCTGTTCACCAAAATCTGTTTTTCCTCTTTGCTCAATAACATGTTTCTGACCCATCAAAGACACCTTTCTATGAATTTTTTCTTTGCTCGGATTTCATCGGAAGCAAAGAAAAATAATTGTGGTTACGAAATATATTTTTTTTAGCCTCTTCATTATGTGAACCTACTATAAGTTGTGCAATTTATAATATCATCTCTTTCCAGTATACCTTTTTCATGTCATGCCTTCTTTTTAGAAATTTTATCCAGTTTTTCCTTGGCTTCACCAAGATCTGCTATAGATACAGAAGCTGTTGATACATCAATACCAGCAGCCCGGCCAAGTTCATTTTTACTGGAAACAACGACACATGGTATATTTTTTTCATTACACAAAGGTTTGAGGTGCATTGTAATTTCTTTTGGATCAACATCATTGGCATAAATTACTAATTTTGCCTCTCCTCTTTCAATAGATTTTGTTGTTTCATTTATTCCCTTTCTTATTTTACCGGTTTCTCTGGCAATCTCAACGATTTCAAGTATATGTCCAGTTTCATCAGCCATAATAACACCTCTACGTAATTGATTCTACTAATCTTTTTAAAGGTTTAAAGTAGATTTATCTTGTGATTAAATGGAAAAAAAATTTTCAAAAGTGAAGTGCAATAAATGTAACAATGAACAGGTTATTTTTAGAAGGGCCTCCAGTTCTGTAAATTGTCTTGTATGTGGCGAAACCTTAGCTATGCCACGAGGCGGCAAAGCAATCATAACCGCAAATGTTATTGAACAACTATAATTATCTTTTCTCTCGGAAAGATTTTGAAAGGAAATAAATAATACATTGAAGACCAAAAAAAGAGATAATACAAGAAGAAAGTTATGTGTAAATAAGGAAATTTAAATATATTGTGAATTGCGTAACTTATGTCGCATAAAATATGGCAATTCATGATATGATAATTGCATTCATATGTTGTATAAACTATGCAATTATCCATACCAAAAGTGTCGTGTTTTTCTTTCCGTACAGGCTTTCTTTTTGGAGAAATTTCAAAGAAAAAGAAAGGGTGTGTGTATGGTTAAAAAAAGAGATATGCCTGTTGCTGGTGAACTTGCGGTTGCTCATGTAGAGAAAATTTATCCGCATTCTGTTACTGTTAAGCTTGATGAATATGATCAAGAGGCATTTATTCATATTTCTGAAATAGCATCCGGATGGGTCAAAGACATTAAAAAGTATGTAAAAGAGAATCAGAGTGTTGTTATAAAAATAATTTCTATCGACGAAAATAAACTGAACGCATCCATAAAACGTGTCAGCAGAGAACAGGAAAAAGACAAGATAAAAGAATTTCGAATGGATATGAGAGCTGAAAAATTACTGGAACTTGCTGGAAAAGCTCTCAATAAAAATTTAGAGCAGTCATATAAAGAAGCCGGGTTTACTCTTCAGGAAAAATTTGGTTCATTGTTTAAAGGTTTCAAAACCTCAATTGACAATGAAAAGTTGCTTATTGAAAGGGGTGTTCCTGAAAAATGGGTTAAGTTGATATCAGAGATAGCAAAGAAAAATATAGGCCAGAAAGAAATCGTGTTCAAGAAATTTATTAACCTTAAATGCTATAAAGAAGATGGATTAAACGATATTAAAAGACTATTAAAAATCGTAGAAGACAGCGGCATAACTGTTTCTTATATTTCAGCACCTGTCTATATGATGGAATTCAAGGGCAAACCAAAATCCGGTGACAAAGAATTTCACAGCAAGCTGAATGCAGCTGAAAAATTAGCTGATGAAATGGAAATAGAATGGAAAGAGAACGGGAAATCTATGTAATTTATTGCGAACCTTATTTCCTAGAAAGCGCGTCAATGATATCCTGCCGAGAGATTATTCCAGTTAACCTCCCCATGCTGTCGACAACAGGAATTCTGTTTATATTTTCTGCGTTCATAATTCGTGCAGCTTTATAGATATCATGATTCTGATTTATTGTAACAACTGAACGTTGCATATAATCTTCTATTTTTGATCTTGAAAGATTTCTAAATTTATGAAGAACTTTTTCAAAATCATTGCTTCTTAAAACTGAAAACAAAATACTGTGAATATTCTCAACTTTCATGTTGCATCGGACAGCAATAGTGTTTATTACATCAAATTGTGTAAATATCCCAACAACCCTGCAACGATGAACAACAGGACAGCCGCTTATTTTTTTCTTTGCAAACAATTCCATAGCCTTCTGAATAGAATCTGTCTTTTTCAGAATTACGGGCTTTTTAGTCATAACTTCTGAAACTCTCATTAAATCACTAATATATACTCAGAGACATTATATTTATAATTTTACAATAGAATCAAAACTTTTGAGCCAAACCATAAAGTATAAAACCATTGCGGTACTAGTAAAAAGTGAGAATTATGGACGATCAAAAGCAAATAAGGGGAATAGTAAGACTCATGGCTACTGATATAAATGGCAATCTAAGTGTTAAAAACAGCCTCAGAAGAGTTAAAGGCATTTCATTTATGTTTGCAAATCTTGTATTCAAGCAGGCAAAAATTGATAGTAGCCGAAAACTTGGTTCGCTTTCAGATGAAGAACTGAAAATTCTGGAAAATGTAATAAGAAACCCGGTAAAAATTCCATGGATGTTGAATAGATGCAAAGATGTTATTGATAATAAAGACAAACATCTTATAGGAACTGACATCGAGCTTAGAAAAAGGGAAGATATTAATCTACTTAAAAAATTACGTGCATACAAAGGAATACGGCATGAACTTGGCCAGCCTGTACGTGGGCAACGAACAAGAAGCACATTTCGTGTAAACAAAAGTGTTGGTGTAAGTAGGAGGAAGCAGCAACCAGCGAAAAGAGCCAGACAATAGAAAAAGAAAATTAAAAACAGCGGGAAAATGGTAAAGAGAAACCATCAGGAAAATGGTAAAAGTAAGGGGAAAATTGGAAAGACTTAAGGAAAGAAAAATAATATCAGGTAGTTTTGAAATAATATGCAGAGAATCTGCCGATATATTTTTCTTTGGTGAACTTAAGCTTTCTTTTTTCTACAATTTCATAAATAAAAAGAAAGGTTAGCATATGGGTCATCCAAGAAGATTAAAAAGGAAGTATGAAACTCCAAAAAAAATGTTTTCAGTGGAGCGAATCAAAAGAGATAAAAAAATCATAGGCGAATTTGGCCTGAGAAGAAAACGAGAGATTTGGAAAGCTGAAAGTATGTTGAGGAGCTTCAGGCGAAGAGCTAGAGAACTTCAGGCACAACACGATGAAGACAAAGAAAAATATCTCCTGGGAAAATTAATAAAGCTCGGCTTAATAAATGAAAACGAAGGAATTGAAAAAATACTGGATTTAAAAGTTGAAGATATTTTAAACAGAAGGCTTCAGACAATTGTGCATAAAAAAGGTTTTGCATCAACATCACTATACGCGCGCCAAAAAATTGTTCATAAACATGTAACAATTAACGGTATTAAAATTAATAAGCCGGGATTTATGGTACCTAAAGAACTTGAGCATGCAATCAGCGTTAAAAGTTTAAAAGAAGCGAAGTAAAACTGAAAAGAAAGGTAGTTGAGGACGAGGAAGAGAAAGAAGGAGTTGATTTCGGAAATGAAGATTTTCTTTGCCTCCGAAAACCATGACGCACCTGGAAAATTTTCATAGGTGCGTCTTACGTTTCGAATCTGGGTAAAGAAAATTAATTACAAATAAGAAGAATACTGAAATGGAGATAGATAAGATGGATAAGTGGGGAATAGCACATATATATTCAAGTACGAATAATACTATTGTACATATTACTGATATAACAGGTTCTGAGACATTATCAGTATGCTCAGGCGGAATTACATCATCCAAAGATATGGATAAGGGAAAATCATTTTCAGCTATGAAAGCTGCCCGTATTGCAGCTGAAAAAGCAAGATTGGCAGGCATATCACATCTTCATATCCGCATTAGGGCTCCTGGTGCAAACAAAAGCAGGGTTCCTGGACAGGGAGCACAGCCAGCAATTCGTGCGTTGGCGCGAAGCGGAATGAAAATAGGGACAATTGAAGATGTAACACCTATTGCCCATGATAACATCAGGGCAAAAGGCGGACGAAGAGGGCGAAGGGTATAGAAAATATTTGGTTTGAATATGAAAAACTGAAGTTTCTCTTTTCCGTACAGGCTTTTCTCATACATAGAATATAAAGATTAAAAGAAAGGAAGATAATAGAAAAAGAAAAACCATGACGCACCTATGAAATCTATAAAAGTGCGTCTTTCGTTTGAGGTGTCTTGTATATGGACGTTAAAATTTTGGATGAAAAAAACGGGAAATTAGTGCTCAAAATTGAAGGCATTGAGCCTGCTTTTGCTAATGTGATTAGAAGAACTATTATGTCGGATATACCTGTTATGGCTGTGGATTTTATTGACATGGAAAAAAATAACAGTGCGTTTTTTGATGAGGCATTGGCGCATAGAATTGCTATGATACCATTGAAATTTCCGAATACATATAACCTGAGAGAAGAATGCTCATGCGATGGCAAAGGATGCAGCAATTGCGAAGTTGTTTTGGTTATTGATAAAAAAGGGCCATGTGTTGTAAAAGCAGGAGATCTCAAAACAATTGATGAACTCGTTACTCCTGCTGATCCTGAAATACCAATTACTTACTTGGATGAAAAACAAAGCTTAAAATTAGAAGCTACTGCTATACTTGGTTTCGGTACTAATCATAGCAAATGGCAGGCAGCTGTAGTTGGATATAGAATGGCTCCTGTCATAAAAGTTGATGCAGATAAAGTAAAAAACAAAAAAGCAACAGCTGATTCATGCCCGAAAAAAGTCTATGACTCTGGCCTGAAGATTGTTAATAAGGATGCATGCAATCTCTGCATGCGATGTGTTGAAATATCCCAGGATGGCATTAAAGTCAGTGCAAATCCGTCAAGTTATATATTTACAATTGAAAGTGTTTGCGGACTTGATAACAAGACGCTGATTAATCGTGGCCTTGACAGAATACAGGAAAAGGCTGAATTGTTTCTAAAAGTTGCTGGGAAGGATCTATAGGGAAAAGATGATATGAGAGAATATGATTCTCATGAAAGAGATTTTTTAGAATCAGATATAGGCTATATTTTTCCGGGTGTTAAAACTTTGGAATGATCTGAGAAATTGAAACAGTAATGTGGATAATTACATAATTTATAGCTGCTGCCCGCGATAACACACCCGAATTTATTCGGGTGATACAGAGCGGAGTAAGCAGCAGCTGAAAGTAAAGTATATATAAAAATATAGAAGAACACAAATCCTACGAAGTGTATAATAATTACATGACGTTCGTTTTTAAAACCCTTAAGTTCAGGATATTCCAGCCCCGTTCTGGAAAATCTGAAGCTTTTGACGAACTTTCGGAAGAATTTTCAAAGGGAGTTAACCATTGTTTTTCTATTACTAAAGGCCATGATATTGAAAACAGAGAACTACTCAATCATATGATTTACTCTGAAAATTCTGATTATTCATTGCAAAAAGTTTGCAATCTTCCTTCTGCTATGAAACAGACTGCACGTGACAAGGCATTGGAAATTTATAAGTCTCATAAAAGGAAGCAGGGCAGGAGTCCTGAAATTTCGCAGGTTCCTGTTGTTCTGGACAGGCGGACATTTTCATTGAAGAAGCGGGATGGTTTCTTCAGATGGTTTGTTGGTATTACAACAAATCATGGCAAAAAGTATGTACCACTTCATGTAGTCCGGCAATATCGTTATCCAGCAAAACATCTGCCACAAATACTTAATGGAGAGCTGCCAATTGTGAAAGCAGAGCTTCTCAAAAAGAATAACGAGTGCTGGATTCATATCATAGTCAGGATTAAAATTGAAAAGAAAAATCCTGGCAAACCCAGGGCATTCTATGGAATTGATTTGGGTGAGAAGAGACTTGCGACCTGCGTGTCGTTGCGTTAAGGTTATCCAATCACTCATAGCGATATCCATTTTTTTCCGAATGCAAGAAGTATGCGATACAAATTCAGTAATGCAAGAAAATGGCTTCAGAAACACGGAAGAACAAAAGAATTGAGGCGGATTGGCAGTCGCGAAAAACACGCAGCCAGTTACCTCAATCATACAATATCATCACAGATACAAAAAGATATACAAAAACTTATTGATCAGGGATATGAGGTCAGTGTGGTGATAGGTAATCTGAAAAACATACGTTCTTCTTTCAAAGGAAGTCGTGCTCTCAAAAGAAGATTGCATTCATGGCCGTTTTTTCAGTTTCAGTCATTCATAAAATACAAGGCTGAAGAATCAGGTGCTGAAGTAAAAACTATCAATGAAAAAGGAACATCAGCAACCTGCTACAAATGCGGTTCAAAAGGAGAGCGACCTACTCAAGGACTCTTCATTTGCAGATGCGGAAAATACAATGCAGATCTCAATGCAGCAATTAACATTGCACATAGATGCTCTGGAGAAGGAATATCCGGTAAATCTGAATATTCAGGGGTCGTGAGTGACCGACTTTCCTGGCTTGACCAGCCAGACGCTCACCACTTTAGTGGTGAGTAGTTCACACTCAAGAACATTATTTCGTTCTTATTGTTTTTTAAAAACTTATGATATAAACTTTACATATATAAATCATGCGGGGATACCCAAGTCTGGTCAAAGGGGCAGGACTTAAGATCCTGTGCATTAGTTGCTGCGCGAGTTCAATAATCCTTTCTTTTTCCTGAAAGAAAAAGAACTGAAGCTTATGAAAGAATTAATCAAAAAACATAACACGGTTTGAACAAATCTCGTTCCCCGCATGAGCCTTTTTGCAGTAACCCTTTTTGGAGAACTGAAATTTAAAACTACCAAAAGTCTAACGACGAGAAACCGAAAGATGCAGCAAAGCTGCATCAAGTCTTTAGCTCGTCTTGGTTTTTCAGGAGCGAAAACCCTGACGCATCTTTGATGCGTCTTACGTTTACTTCTGAAAACGTTAACGGAAAAAATATTACAGCCTTTTTGGAGATTTGTGTTTATGAAATTTTTATTTATTATCTACCAAAAACCCTGGGGAAACATATTACAGCCTTTTTGGAG
>JAGVVW010000035.1 GCA_018304635.1 Candidatus Aenigmatarchaeota archaeon | reverse complement strand
ATATGAAAATTGTTCTCAGGCATCTGAGAAAATATAATGCAAAAAAACGGGTGTTTGATGTGTTGACAAACGAAAATCTTTAATTATGCAACACAGCAACTGGAAACAATAGAGCAATATGTTGATCTAGACGATGCTGATATGATAAAATATACACGGGCTTTTGTAGGCAATTACCTGGGAGATGATATTTCACAAAGCCCGATGGTAAGATCTATTCAACAGGTAAGTACATTGGGAATAGGTAGGGAAGCTCTCACATCTATTGTTAAAAGAAGCCTTGAATTGATATATGATGAAACGATTGTATTGAGAGATTATTATGGAGCGATCAGAAAAGCAATGGAGCAATCAGAAGCAAATCAACCCTTGGGTATTCTAATTGCTGAAGAATTAGGTATTCCATTTGTTTTAACTACATCAACTTATCACCATGATATACTAACCCAGCCTGTACAAAACTATGCATCACGAAAAGGCTGGATATTAATAGATTGTTCTCCGGATAATCCTAATGAAAAAGCAACCCCCGGATTCTGGAGAAGAGCGTACGATAACTTGAAATGATTTTTACTGAAAAAAACTATCTTTTATTATTTGTCCAACAAATTATTTCATGTCAAACCGAGGCAGAGGAGAAAAACCCGAGTATCAGCTTAAAATAGCCAGAGAACGAATAACAGAACTATTTAATCAGGCTGAAAATGCTGAACCTGAGTTTGCTGACCGTTATGTCCAGATAGCGAGAAAAATTGGCATGCGATTCAATGTAAGAATTCCAAAAGAGCTTCGCAGAAAATTCTGTCATAAATGCTGTTCGTTTTTACAAACTTCCAGAACATCCCGCATAAGAACTAAAAACCACATTCTTGAAATTGAATGCTTGAAATGCGGAAAAAGAAACAGGTATCCTATGAGGAAAACAAGCTAAAAAATCTTTCTATGCCATGTGGAAAATCGGGAAGAAGTAATAATTTCAAATACTTTTAGATACTTATAGATACCACGACAAAACAAATAAATCTGAAGCTTCCTGATAATCTTTTTTCAGTTGCTCAATAATACAGACAAAAGAATAATCAAAAATAAATTTGAAAGAAAAAATGATTACAAAGATCTTGAAAGGTGTTTAAGCAAAATTTAATATAACTATTTAAACATAACGTGTCAAAAGTTTAAAATGGTGTCATCACGAGATGTTGAAGCGAGTGTTATTATTGAAGGCCTGGCAAATATTTTAGAAAAAGAAATGAAAAAGCCCGAATGGGCTGAATATGTCAAAACTGGTGTTTTCCACCAAAGACCACCAGAAACAGAATTCTGGTATGTCAGGAGTGCGAGCATTCTCCGGAAAGTTTATCTCGATGGTCCTGTTGGCGTAATGAGGCTAAGAAGTTTTTATGGCGGAAGGAAAAACATGGGTCGCAGACCATCTAGATTTAAAAAGGGTAGTGGAAAAATTGTGAGAACTATTCTGCAGGATTTGGAAAAACTTGGTTATATTGAAACTGTTAAAAATCCCAACAAAGGAAGACGAATAACACCAAAGGGCCAAAAAATAATCGAAAGCGTTGCAAAAAATGTAAAAGTATAGCATTGTATTTTATTAAAACCGGTTTAGATGTATTAAAACGTTGATATGAAATCTATGAATATGCAGATCGAAGATTCGCCAAAGAAGGGAAGATAATAGAAAAAGAATAGTTATGTGTGAATGAGAAAGTTTAAATAAATATAAAGGAAGCAAACATCGTAAGATGCAGCTTCGCTGCATCGTGCGTCGAGTAATCTTTCAGGAACTTTGTTCCTGAAACTCCAAGACAGCCTTCGGCTGTCGTCAGATTTTTGGAAAATTTGACAAATAAAAAGAAAGGTTAGAAGGGTGTGTGTATGGTTACAGGAGAAGATATTTTATTTCAACAAAAATTAATGCAACAACAACAGAAAGAAGCTGAGTCTGCATTAAAAAATATTATGAGCCAGATACTTGATGCACGGGCAAAAGAAAGATTAGCTAATCTCAAAGTTGTTAAGCCTGAACTTGCAACACAACTAGAACTATATCTGGCACAATTATATCAGGCAGGCCAAATAAAATCACCGCTAACAGAACAGCAGATAGTTTTAATATTATCAAATCTAAATAAAAAGAGGGAAATTACAATAAGGCGAAAATAAATTTATAATGAAAAGATGCATTTTAATGAACACGTAAAGATGCGTCAAATCGTTGTGGAAGAGGGTAATAAATAATATATTCCGTTAACGCTTTTCATAGATGCAGATTTCGGGTCTTGAAAAGAGTTAATAGGGAGAAACCTTTATTGCCTCTCAAGAGAGGTGTCTTTTATATGGGAAGTAAAAAACCGCTTGGAAAAAAATTGAAACTGATAGCTGCTCAGCAGCAGTCAGCTCCTAGATGGACTGATATTAAAAAATTTGGATTGAAGCGCGCGAGAACAAGGCGCATACGTGTACGTGTAAAAAACTGGCGCGAAGGCCGGTTCAAAATATGATAAAGAAGAGTGAAATGAAAAACTGGAAAAAATTCAAATGATTTTGGAGAAATCAACTGGAAAGAATTATAAAAGTAATGGGGAGAACTATAAAATAATGGGAGAAAATGGTTGGTCTCAAAATCAGCATCATGCTTAGAATGAAATTAACCAAACTGTAATATGGAGGATTGAATGTTATGGATATCAAAGATAATGCAAATGAAGTTTCGCCTAAAAAGGAAGAATTTTCCTCATATGACCGTGTATATACTATTCCTTTCAGAGATGCATGGAAAAAATCTGTTAAAAAACGATGTCCTTATGCTATGCAGTTGGTGAAAAAACACATAACAATACATACAAAAAAAACTGATATTAAAATAGGCTGTGTTTTAAATGATACTGTCTGGAACCGAGGGATAAATCATCCTCCGCGTAGAGTAAAGGTTGGTGTCAAAATCTCTGGTGATCAGGCAACTGTAGAACTATTTGGACATGAATACAAATCAATTAAAGCTAAAAAAGCTGCAGCAACTGGTGGGAGCATGAGAGACAAGCTTATGGCACGACTTGGCCCAAAGGCCCTGCAAAAACAAGCTGAAGAAGAAAAAATTGAGGGTAGAAAGAAGGAAGAAAGCGGAGAGAAAAAACAAAAAGACACGGATAAAGACATAAGACATGAGGAACATGTTCATGAAGGAAGGAAAGAAATAAGCAAGGAAGAAATGAAAGCAACTGTCCACAAAGAGCCAGAACATACTGAACATGAAGCTGGTGAAGAGCGCATTGGAAAGACAAAGCAGGAAGTAAAGGGGAAATGAAAAAGATACAGAACATATTGGAAAGACAAAGCGGGAATATAATTTCTAATTCAAAATTAACTTGTAAAAAGGATGAGCAGAACTTTAGAAAAAATGCCTTTTAATACTTTTGCATAATAAATACTCCTGTAAGGTGGTTAAATGTATAGATATATTCGGGTTGATTTGTTTGGAGATTCGCTCGGACAGTTTGATGGCATACTGACTGAAGCTATGCAACATGGTTTTGATATAGAAGTACTTTATCATGTAGGCAAGCCTGCGCAAACAAATATACGAGAACGCGGATTTTTAGGACTGCCAAAAACATCAGTGTTGTCAGGGAGCCAGAGAGAACTGGTTTTAAGAGCTGATCAACAGTCAATTGAATGGTTTGATGCAACACTTCACAGTCTTGGGATAACTCCGGTATTGTCCTATAATATTCGTGAAGCAGTTTATACTTTTTTATCAAAGAACTACAGATGTGAAAATGAAAATGGGATTCCGTTTCCTGTTTCTTCAGTAGGAAAAATTTTTAATTTATATCAGGATATTAGAACAAATGCTACCACAACTGTTTCAACAGAACAGGAAAATGCTATTGAAAAAAAGACATTTACTCGGGAAAGATGGATTTATGTTCCGGATCCAGACGGAAACTTCGAAGAACTACCATATTCTCATGAATTTAAACCAATTTCACCCGTTGCTGGTCGCCATCCTGAGACATACAAAAGAGAGATAACAACTGTTGAAGAGCAGGAAGATGTCGAGATTCTTGTTAATGTTTATTACAAAGCATTAGATGCTAGGATTTCGGGTGACGTTACGGATGTTTTAACTCTGAAGCATGAAATTGAGCATATCCTGAAAATGCAAAGAAGCGACCTTATATTCAGAGCATAAATATTATAGGTGCAAAAAGTATGATTTATAATGAACAAACCGAATATTCCTTTTGGATTGACTGGCCAAGAGAAGACAGTGACCCTGCTGATGAATTAGCTGATGTAAGATTGAATTTGGGCGACAGGGAATATTCAGCACCTTTTGCTACACTTAACTATGCTGGTGCCATGGTTCGTAAAAATAAAGAAGATTGTGGGTGTCCTGCTTTTTATATGAGAGGGCTGGTTATTGTGAAAGAGATAACAAAAGAAATTGTCAAGAATACTATAGATTATATGATGAAAGAGCACGAATTAGAAGATTGCTTTACAGAATGGAATGGTTCAGGTACGTAAACTATTTTTCATATTTTTTTCTAAGTATGTTAATAACACTATCCTGATTTTTACCCTTTCCTGATTTGGCAACTATCTCAATCATATCTTCATCGTTTTTGTCGTTATGATAAATGCGATAGTATAGACGAGCTCCATGCCTCTCCCTTAAATAATCTACATCTGTCCCTTTGAGATGTCCTTGGTGTCTTAATCCTGCTGTAAGATTTCCTTTATATAATTCATTTTCCAGATTATTGATGCCTCGTTGGATTTCATCATTTCTGCACGCTTGTTCAGTCAGTGCTGCTAGTCTGGGATATTTCTTTATCCGACTGATTACCCTGGGTCTACTGTTACTATCTCCAGCAAGATTTGTTATTTCAGCTAATCCGAGAAATCCAAATCCAACAAGAATATTATCCGATACCCTGACAGGTACTTCTAAAACAGCACCGGTAATTGACCACGAAGAATTGACAATGAAAAACATACCTAACGAGAAAAATATAAGGCTGATAAAATACGATATTTTTTCTTTTTTCATAATTTTAAATGCACATTCTAGATATAAATATCATATGCTACTCAAAGGCACGGTTTTTACAGGGCCTCATCGCGGGGGTCCATTAATTGAAAAATTCAAGCAAAGGATAGCAGGCCTTATATGTTATGAGCCTTATCCTGGGACAATGGGTATAAAACTTTCAAATCCTATTGATTTTGAGGATTTCGCAACTAAACGAGTTGAGCATATTTTAATTGATGGCAGCAAAAAAACCGACCTGCTTATTGCTCCTGCAAAATTAAAATATAAAGAAAATACCACAGATTGCTGGGCATGTGTCCAGCCAAAAGGAATCTATCATGAAGATGTTGTAGAACTGCTAGCCAAAGAAAATCTGAAAAATACACTTGAAATAAACGATGGTGATGAAATTGAACTGGAACTTGTGAAAAGAGAACTACCGAAGAGAAAATC
Source organism: Candidatus Aenigmatarchaeota archaeon (assembly GCA_018304635.1). Taxonomy (GTDB): domain Archaea; phylum Aenigmatarchaeota; class Aenigmatarchaeia; order GW2011-AR5; family JACRMX01; genus JAGVVW01. Next base: position 20,655 of record JAGVVW010000035.1, on the reverse strand, counting down.
ATCAATATTCAGAAACATATTTTGAAGCCATCGTAGAATGAAAAAGAAATGATGTCTATGAAAATAAGTACAACGGATTTTGAAGGTGACCCGAATTTAGGGCTGTATGGCTTTGCAACTGATAAATATGCCTTTCTTGGAATGAAAAAATCATTGCCTGTTTTAAAAACTAAAATAATTGTTCAACCCATGGGTCAGACAAGATTTTCAGGAATATTTGCTACTGGAAACAGCCACGGAATAATTATTTCTTCATTTTTTAAGGAATATGATGAATATATTGATATTCCAGTGCTTGTTCTTAAAACAGATTTTACAGCCATTGGAAATCTGGTGCTGATCAATGATAATGGTATCATAATATCGCCGCTTATTAAAAATCATGCAAAGGAAATATCAGATTTTTTTGGACTGGAATGTAAAGCTACAACTATTGCAGAAACAGGTGTTGTCGGTTCTTGTGCAATTGCAACCAATAAAGGCTGTGTGATAAATCCCTTTGTAAAAAAACAGGAAATGAAAATAATTCAAAGTGTTCTGAAAGTTCCCTGTGATATTGGAACGGCAAATTTCAGCTCCCCTTATGTAGGCTCATGCGTCATAGCAAACAGCAATGGAATGATTATATCCAGTTTCACATCCGGACCTGAATCAGGAAGGCTTGCGGAAACTTTGGGGTTTTTATAGTTTTAAAGAAAAGTGGTTTTATGAATGAGAGAGAGTTTCAGGAAAAATATGTTCAGTTTCAGCTATTGAAACAGCAAATGGAAACATTGATACAGGAAAAACAGGACATAGATAAGAAAATTGAAGAGTTGCAGATTTCAATGTATGCTTTGGAAGAGTTAAGCAAACAAAAATCCGGTGTTGAATCGTGGTCTCCGATAGGATCAAATGCATTTGTTCAGGGCCAGATAAATAATGTAAAAGAAGTTGTAATAGGAATTGGGGCGGGTGTGTTTGTTAAAAAGGATCTGAATGATGCTAAAAAAATTATACATAGCCGTCTTGAGCAGATCATAGAAACTAATAATGAACTTGTAATGTATGCACAAAAAATAAATTCACTTATTTCTGATATGGAAACAGAGCTTCAAAAGTATGCTGGTGATTAAATTGTTCGGAGCATTAAAAAATAAACTGAAACAGGCATTAAGCAGTGTTGCTGAGAAAATTGAACGGAAACCGAAGATTGAAGCAAAAGAGAAGAAGGAAGTTTTTGATGAACTCGGAATTGATAAGATAGAACCCGTTGAAGATGAATTTAAAACTGATGATGCTATCAGGGATGAACAGGAATTGTTCAAGCCTGAAACAGATATAAAGCCTGTTGAAATGATCCAGCCAAAGCCGATGAAAGTTGAAGAGAATCTGAAACAGGAAAAAGATATTACTATAGAACCAATGAAAACAGAAAGGGAACTGAAAGTTGAACCTGAGCCACTGATTGTAGCACACAAGCCTGTAGAAGTTATTAAACCTGAAACTGTTGAAATGCTGAAACCAGAACCTGCAAAACGCGGTTTTCTTCAGAAATTTACTGAAGTTATTATTGATGAAAATATTCTGGATAAAATTATGCCTGAACTTGAACGGGCATTGCTGGAAAATGATGCTGCATTTAATGTTGTTGAGAATATTTCCGAATCTGTGAAAAAGGATTTGCTTGGTAAAAGTATAAAGAGAGGCGGTGTTGAAAAAGAAATAAAAGAAAGCCTCAGGAAAAGTATTCTGAATATACTTAAGTACAAACCAATAAACCTGATTGAAGAAATAGAAATATCTGAAAAACCGTATACTATCATATTCGTAGGATTTAATGGGGTAGGCAAGACAACGACCATAGCTAAGATTGCGAATATGCTGAAGAAACATGGTATAGGATCTGTTCTGGTTGCTGGCGACACTTTTAGGGCTGCATCAATTGAACAATTAGAAGTGCATGCTAAAAATCTTGATATGCCTGTAATAAAACAAAAATATGGCACTGATCCAGCAGCTGTTATTTTTGACGGCAAAAACTATGCAGCTGCCCGTAATATGAAAGCAGTACTTTGTGATACAGCTGGCCGTGTACATACAAATACAAACCTTATGGATGAACTAAAAAAAATCTGTAGAGTGAACAAACCTGATATGAAAATCCTGATTTTAGACAGCTTGACTGGAAACGATATTTATGAACAGTCAAAATTATTCAATGATGCTGTTGGTGTTGATGCCATCATACTCACAAAAGCTGATGTCTATGAAAAAGGCGGGGCTGCATTATCAGCTGCCTACACAATTCAAAAACCTATTTTGTTTTTATGTACTGGTCAGGAATATGATGATATAATCAAATTTAATCCTGATGAAATTGTTGATAATATATTGTGATTACAAATCTTTTTTGCTACAAGGTGTACGATATGCTGGAAAAACTGAAACAGGGAATACAGAAAGCTATTGAAAAAATTTCCAAAGCAGGATATATTGACAAGGCTTCTGTTAATGCAATGATAACTGAGCTTCAGCGCGGAATGCTCAGCTCTGATATTGACGTAGATATGGTATTCGAAATATCAGAAAAGCTGAAAAAACGAATTCTAAACGAGAAGCCAAAACCCGGAATTACGATACGCGAGCATGCGTTAAAAATTCTTTATGAAGAGCTTGTTTATTTTTTGGGGAAAACAAAAGCAGATATAAAATTAGGGAAACAAAAAATTCTTCTAGTTGGGCTGTTTGGTGCCGGGAAAACTTCAGCAGCATCCAAACTTGGTTTGCTTTTTAAAAAAAAGGGACTGTCTGTTGGAATGATAGGCTGCGATGTCCATAGGCCTGCTGCAGCTCAGCAATTGAAGCAACTGGGAGATAAAATCAATGTTCCTGTTTTTATATCATCTGAAAAAAATGCTGTTTCAATACTTGAAAAAGGCATGAGAGAGTATGACGACAAAGATGTTGTCATTGTTGACTCAGCTGGCCGCAATGCAATTGATAAAGAACTGGCTGAAGAAATAAAATCTTTGAAAAAAGTCTATAATCCCGGTGAAATATATCTGATAACTCCAGCTGATATTGGTCAAGCTGCTGGCGATCAGGCTAAAAAATTCAATGAGCTCGTAGGAATAACAGGAATTATAGTTACAAAAATGGATGCAAGCGCCAAAGCAGGCGGTGCAATTTCAACATGCGCTAAAACAGGCGCTCCTGTAGTTTTCATAGGTACAGGAGAAACCCCGGATGATCTGAAAATATATGATCCTGAAAAATTCGTCTCCCATTTAATGGGTATACCAGACTTACATGGTTTGTTGGAAAAAGCAAAAGATGTTGTTGATGTCGAATCAGCTGAAAATATCATAGCTGGCGATTTCAGTATTGAGGATTTTTGCCAGCAGATTGAATCAATGCAAAAAATGGGTCCGATGTCGCAGATACTGGAATCTGTCGGAATAAACAGCTCGAAAATTCCAAAAGATATGGTAAAAGTTCATGAAGAAAAAATGAAAAAATGGAAGCATATTATAAATTCAATGACAAAGAAAGAGAGGAAATATCCTGATGTCATGGACTCTTCAAGAATGAGGAGAATTGCAAAAGGCGCTGGCGTGAGCGAAGCAGATGTCCGTGATATGATAGCTAATTACAGAAAAAGCAAGAAAATGATAAAACAGTTATCGCCGGGAAAATTAAAGCGTGGCGGCGGAAACCTCGGGAATCTTCTGAAACAGTTTAAATTGTAAAAAGGTTTTTATATAGCACCAGACGCACGTAGGATGTCATGATATAGAATTCCACATAAATTCAAAATATTTTTTATATCCGGCAGCCAGTATCTTATCTCTGATCAATATTACCTGCATATTTTCCTTTACCAAAGACTGGATTGCAACAAAGTCGCTGTAAATTATTGTTGTGATGCCAGAACAATATTCCTTTGGCATATATCTGATCTTTACATGTTTTTTTGGCAATTCCCTCAACCATTTTTTTGAATCAAAATTAGCCAGATACCTTGCTTTTATTCCTGCTATTTCATATTTTTTAACAAATTGTGGGAAACTGTATTTCAAAATCTCAAATGCCATGCCTGTTACACCAAAAGCAATTACTTCAACGGGGTTTGTATTCAGAATATGCTGATAGAATGTCTTGATTCCTTCTCTGCCTTCATATACTTCCACATGAGCAAATGGTTTTGTTATGGAATTTTCAATTCTTTTCAAATCCGGGATTATTCGTTCAATCTCCGCCTTTTTTGTATCTAAAATTTCAATTAATTTTTCAGGTGAAGATGCATTGTAGTATCTTCTGCTATTCTTTATAATGTAACTCACAAGTCCAAGTTTGATCAGACCACTTAATTCCTGATAAGTTGTTGAGCGGTTTATGCTTGAACGTTTTGAAAGCTCTGAAGCTGTGGACTCGTTCGCTTTGAGAAGAACGATATACACTTTAGATTGGTTAGTAGTCAGTCCGTATTTAACAAGCTCATTCTCATACATGTTGTTATTTTATAACAACATATATATAAAGCTTTCCCTGACTAATTAGAAAGCAAAGGTGAGGAATATGAAAATAGATAATGCTGAACAATTTCTTTCAGAAATCGGAGCACCAAGGCCGCATTATCTCATTGGACCATGTGAATATACAGCGGACGGCGATAAACATTATTTACGTGCCACTGCACTTTTCTCATCAGATAAGTCGCCATCTGTTTATGACAGAGCGATGTTCGAAGATTCGCATGTCAATGTCGGTGATGCTTATTTTGCTCTCTGGAATGGAATACATATCATGATATCACAGAATGGATTGTATAACACATTAGCAGGAACTGGAAAATTTCATCCCAAAAAATTAATACTGCCAGACACTGAAATTGATTTAGAAATAGAGGTTACGCCTAAGTCATATAACGACAATGTGATGGCACATTATCGCGCTACTTTCAGTTTAAATGGCGAAGAACTTCTTGAATTGTCAGGCAATGGTGTTGCTGAAAAGAAGAAAGCTTGAATTTAATTCTCCATGGTTATGGAATAAAAATCACACTGATAATTTCCTTTTTAAGCATTCTACTTCATAATCTTATTGCTCTCATGACACAGTAAGCAGTCTTATTTTTAGCTATGTGTAATTATGGATTTCGAAAACCTATTTAAGTATTCGAAAAAGAAGATTTACTATTACAGGAAAGGTATCGAAGGAAAGCTAACAAAGAAAATAAATAATATGCAATAAAATTGCCAAGGTATTTTTCTTTTCGCAAATACCTTCAGTATTTGAAATTTTTGAAATCTTTACAGATTTCAATATTTCAGAAATTGGAAATTTGACAGAATTTCCAAAAAATTCAAGATAGCAGGGCTATCTTAGTTCGAAAAACACGAGATGTGCTTCGCACATCGAGTAATCTTTCAGGAACTTTGTTCCTGAAACTCCAAGACAGCCTTCGGCTGTCGTCAGATTTTTGGAGAATTCCATAAATAAAAAGAAAGGTTAGAAGTATGCCTAAACATTCAAAACCCAGAGATGGATCATTGCAATTTTGGCCACGAAAAAGAGCTAAACGAATCTATCCTTCGGTTTCATTTATCGGGAATAGGGTACCTGTTTTTGCCGGATGGAAAGCAGGTATGACTCACATTCAAACTGTAGATAATAAAAAGAAATCCAAGACATTTGGTAGGACAATTACAAAATCTGCCACAATTCTTGAAACTCCTCCTCTTCTTGTTTGTGCTTTAAGATTCTATAAAAAAAATGCTTCTTCTGGTTTTTTTGTCTCCGGTGAGCAGTGGATAAAAATTCCGAAATTTATGAAAAGAAAAGTCCCAACACAACCTTCTGTGAAAAATTATGATGGTATATTTGACCATGTGCGGATCGTTGTTGTTACACAGCCTTCAAAAAGCAATATGAAAAAAATCAAGCCTGAAATTTTCGAAATTCCGTATGATTCTGAAAAAGCAAAAACAATGCTTGGAAAAGAAATTGACATATCGGAAGTTTTCAAAGATGGAGAATTTGTAGATGTTACATCTATAACCAAAGGCCATGGATTTACCGGCCCTGTCAAAAGATTCGGAATAAAGATTCAGGGAAGAAAAGATGCCCAACATCACAGGCATGCTGGATCACTTGGCGGTGTAGTACCGAGACATATTGACTGGCGTGTGCCGCTTCCGGGCCAGCATGGATTTCACAGACGCACTGAACTAAACAAAAATATAATAAAAATAGGAAAAAATCCCAAAGACGTTAATCCATCGGGCGGATTCATAAATTACGGCATTGTCAAATCATCTTATGTTTTGCTTGACGGTTCTATTCCAGGACATAAGAAAAGGCTCGTGCTAATGAGAAAGGCTGTAAGGAAATCTTACCCTTCATTACAGGATTTGAAATATGTTTCTCTGGAAAGCCAGCAGGGGAGATAGAAATAATGGACACATCAGATACAGTTAAATTAGCTGAAAGCAAAGACGTACTTTTTGTTGTAGATTTGGAAAACTCAAATTACTGCAGGTGTAGACTATGAATATACATAAACTGACTTTTCTATTTTTCATATTAATTTTTGCCAGCATTACTCTGGCATATGAACTGCCAATATATGTTGCAAATCCAAATACATATGAATGCAAATACTATTTTGCAGGCGATGAAAAGCACTTCAATCCGCGGCCTGAAAATTTTAATATCGACATTGGCCCTGTAACAGAATTCAAAGATGAAAATGAAGCATGTGAATTCTGGAAATGTTCTGTGAGCAAAGGAAAGTGGACAGGATCCATATGTGATTGCCCAGGAAGTTCATTCTGGTCAAATGCCACGGGTTGTACAACTTCAAATGGAATTCCTGTTATTTCAGATAAAGAAAAATGCGATTCCACGAACGGTGTCTGGAAAGCTGAATTATGCAGCTGTCTGGAAAAATATCATTGGGATAAAGAAAAGGGGTGTATTGATGAAGATGGAAATCCGGGAAAAAAATTTGACTCGAAATCAACCGGCATACTTCTCTGGGTAGCTGTTATTATTGCTGCAATTTTATCATTCGTGGCGTATAAATTTAATGTTTTAAGCATGATAAACAAATTAACAAAGAGAATGGTGTGATTATGAAGGCAGATTTATATAATCTCGAAGGAAAAGTGGAAAAACAAATAGACTTACCCAAATTCTTCAACACTGAATACAAACCAGCTATAATAAAACGGGCTGTTTTAGCTATGAGAAGCATGGACAGACAGCCATATGGATCTGATCCTTTAGCAGGCAAAAGAAGCTCTGCGCATTATCATGGATACAGAAGATACCGGTACACTATGATGAATAAAGAAATGTCTCGAATTCCGCGAATACATGGAAAAGTCGGGTATATGCATATGCGAGCGCGAGTTGCTCCACATGCTGTAAAAGGAAGAAAGGCACACCCGCCAAAAGCTGAGAAAATATGGAAATTAAAAATAAATAAAAAAGAACTGAAATATGCTATCCGCTCAGCACTTGCTGCATGTATGGACAAAAATTTGCTGGAAATGAGGGGTCATAAATTCATAACATCACCAGTTATTTTTGTCAAAGATATGGAAGAGTTAAACAAAACAAAACAAATCATGGAACTTTTCAAAAAAATTGGAATTTCACCTGAAATTGAACGTGCCAAAGAAAAAAAAATACGTGCTGGAAAAGGGAAATCTCGAGGAAGAAAATATAGAAATAAAAAGTCCGTGCTCATAATTGTTTCATCTGAATGCAACCTGAAAAAAGCGTGTGCAAATTTGGCTGGAGCTGATGTTTGCACAGTAAATGACATAAATCCGGAATTGCTTGCACCAGGTACCCAAGCGGGAAGGCTTTTAATTACAACAGAACCAGCTTTAGCAAAACTTGATGAGAGGTTTGGATAAATTTAGATCACAGGCAGATGGCAGTTATTTCGCAAGGTGAAATTTATGGAAAAAAAGAAGAATGCAGCCGGCCAAAAAAAAGAGGGGTTGGATCTGGATAAACATGATTCATCTACTATCAAATTCGTATCTATGACTGAAAAATCAGTGAAAATAATTGAACTGGAAAACAAATTGGTATTCATTGTTGACAGAAAATCTTCAAAAGAAGAGATTAAAAAAGCAATAAAACAAACATTTGATGTTGATGCTGAAGAAATTAAAACGTGCATTGACCAAAAGGGAAGAAAAAAAGCATTTGTAAAATTCAAAGATCCGGGCATGGCTGGTGAAATCGCAATGCGACTCGGAGTTATTTAAGTTGCATTGCCAAAATTAAGGGAAGTATCGAATGAACTGAAAGACGTGCGAAGCACGTCATCGTTTTCATGTTCTGATACTGTAATGCGGCTTGGATTTATTTATCGGGAAAATAAACAAGGGAAATTAAGAATGAGAATAAGAATAACCGGAACTGAAGGTGCGAAAAAAGCGTTTCCTTCAGAATATGATCACGGAAATTTTCCATGGTATTTATTTCATGTGGACGAAGAATATGATGTATTGAAATATAAAAATGATGTTGGACAATACGAAATTTGTGATAATGGAAAAGCTCGCAGAGTTATGTTGGAAGATGTTGAAATAGTCGGATGATGTATTTGAGAAAAGAAAGGGAAGATAGAAATAATGATCGAAGATAATGACCATAAGACGCATTTTAATGAACATGTAAAGATGCGTCAAGTCATTGTGGAAGAAGGGAACTTGAGAAACGCATGACAAGCTTTGCTCGTCTTTCGACGTAAACCCCAGGTTAAATATTAAAGAAGGGTGTCTTGTGTTAATATGCAAATCATAGATTTGCCAAGAAAGGGAAGATAATAAACAACTTGACGCATCCTGACAAATTTAACAAGATACGTCTTTTCGTTTTGAAATCGCAGGTGTTTTGTCTATGGGTAAAAGATTGCAGCAACAAGCAAGAGGAAAAGGATCACCTAGATATCTCTCTCCTTCACATAGATATATCGGAGCTGTGAAATATAAGCCGAACAAATCAACTATTATAAAAAATATTATACATGCACCTGGAAGAACAACGCCAATAGCAATATCTGAAAATTCACAATATATTTGCCCTGAAGGCATTTTTACTGGTCAGGATATGAAAGACTACATAAAATCTTTGTCAGAAATTCAATCCGGAACAAAAATATTTAATATAGAACTCGTGCCTGGAGATGGTGGAAAATTGTGCAGAACAGCTGGAACATTTGCTATAATGATAACAAGCGGAAAGGATGAATGTATTATAGAACTGCCTTCGAAAACCAAGAAAAAATTATCATCTTCATGTTTAGCTACAATAGGAATTGCATCCGGTGCCGGTAGAAGAGAAAAACCAATGCGAAAAGCAGGTACTCTCTATCATATTAACCGTGGTAAAGGCAAGACTTACCCAAGAGTATCTGGTGTATCGCAAAATGCTGTTGATCATCCATTTGGCGGCAGTGCAAATCCAGGAAAGCACAAAACTGTATCTAGAAATGCACCACCTGGAAGAAAAGTTGGAAATATTGCAGCCAGAAGAACCGGAAAAAGAAAAAGGTGATTGAATGGAAAAAAAAGTTATATATAAGGGAAAAACACAGGAAGAACTTCAAGTCATGAGCATTAAAGAATTCTCAGATATCATTACATCGAGAGAGAGAAGAGCATTAAAGAGAGGCTTGACAACAATCCAGAAAAAACTCATTAAAAAAGTCCGAAAGAACAAAAACACTCAAAAACCAATCAAAACGCACGCACGTGATACAATTATACTTCCTGAAATGATAGGACATAAATTTGCTATTCATAATGGCATTGAATTTGTCAATGTAGAAATCAAACCACAAATGATAGGACACAGATTAGGTGAATTTGCTCAGACCCGCAGGAGAGTTATGCATAGTTCTCCTGGTGTAGGTGCAACCAGATCATCCAAATTTGTTCCATTGAAATAGGTGTTTAAATGAATTATACGTTTATCCCGAAACATCCAAGTGCAGGCGCAAAGGGTACGGGAACGAATATCTCATTTAAAAATGCCCAGATAATATGCAGAGCTATAAGAAGAAAAAAACTCAGTCAAGCAAAAAGATTACTAGGCGATATAATAGAAAAAAAGAGGAGCCTCTCGGGAAAATACTACACAAAAACCGCCAAAGAAATAATGAAACTGATTGAAAGCTGTGAAAAAAATGCAGAATTCAAAGGCCTGAAAAATGAAATGTTATTCGTATATGCTTCAGCACACAGGGGCCGTGTATTTAGAAGAAATCGCCGACGTTCGAAATTTGGTTCGCGGCTGAAAATGACAAATATGGAAGTGCTGTTGGTTGAAAAAGGAAAAGAGAAACTGACAGGAAAAAGAAAAACAGAGATACCTGAAAAGGTAAAAATGACGGAGAAGTAAAGAGAAAATACACAATGAAGTTGCCAAAAAAATGTGGACAAAATGGAAAAAAATGGGTTGGACAATGGAAAAAGAGGTTGGACAGAATGAAAGAGAAAGGGTGGATAGAATGAAAGAGAAAGGGTGGATAGAATGAAAGAGCGCTTGTTCATACAGAAGATGAAAGAACGAAATAGAATAGAAGAATTTATCCATACTGTTTTAAAATCATCATCCATAGGTGGTGTTGAAGTTCAGCCTACACCAGTAGGTACCCGCATAATTATTCACACATCAAATCCGGGTCTTGTGATTGGAAGCGGCGGTGAAAAGATAAAACAATTATCCAGAGATATTGAAACAAAATTTAAAATTGAAAATCCGCAAATAGATGTCCAAAAAATATCAAATCCTGATCTGAATCCAGTAGTTGTTGCACACTTATTAGCAGCTGCCATTGAAAACGGTGTAAATTTCAAACGCCTTGGAAATCAGCAATTAGAGAGAATTATGCGTGCTGGTGCAATCGGATGCGAAATAGTATTTTCAGGAAAATTTTCCGGACAGCGTGCAAGAACAGAAAGATTCTATGCAGGATACTTGAAGAAGTGTGGTGAACCTAGTGAAAGAGATGTACTGAAAGGTTATACAGTTGCAAATCCAAGAATGGGTAATGTTGGTGTACATGTAAAAATAATGCTTGTTAATCCTTCGCAATTAATAGAAGGAGAAAGAGAAAATATAGAATCTGAAAAGAAAAAAGAAATATTAGCCAGTGAAGAAGTACAATGAAATGAATTTATTGCGAATGGAACGGGATGGATTATTGCGAATGGACATGAGGTGGATTTATGAGGAAAGAAATGAAATCCATGAGCAGAAAAGACCTGACAGAAAGGAAGAAAGAACTGGAGCTTGAACTTATGAAGGAGCGCGCAATGAGTGAAGTAGCTGGCAGTGTAAAAAATCCAGGCAGAATACGCCATGTCAGGCATACGATTGCTCGTATTAATACTCTACTCAATAAGAAGGGGGGTGAATAAAACACAATGGTTTGTTCAAAATGCGGGTTACCGCCAGAACTCTGTGTCTGTGAAACAATAGCTAAAGAAAAACAAAAAATATTCATAAGTGTTGTAAAAAAAAGATTCGGAAAACTCATGACTATTGTAAGCGGGATAGATTCGAATGATATAAACATAAAAGATTTACTAAAAAAATTCAAATCTAAACTTGCATGTGGAGGAACCTTCAAAAACAATGTAATTGAACTCCAAGGAAATCATAAAATCCGTGTTAAAGCCATACTCATAGGGGAGGGTTTTCCAGAATCTATGATAGAAATGTCCTGATGGGTGATTAATTGAAAAATATATTGAGACAGGAATTGATAGGGTTAAAATGCGATATAATCAAATCCAAAAATCCGTGTCAGGAAAAAACAAAAGGAATCATTGTGGATGAAACTTTGAAAAGCATTGTGATACTTTCAAAAAACAAAAAAATACGCGTATTCAAAAAAGGAACTATATTCAGAATTGAAAAGAACAATATTGTCATGAATATAGAAGGCGATGAGATTATGCAAAGGCCTGAAGACAGAATTAAGAAGAAGTTTAAAAGATGGTGAGAAGGGGATAATTTAAAAAATGGTGAGAAGGGGAGAATAGATTGCATGTTATAGTAATTGAAAACTGTCAACTGGAGAAGATTAAAATGGAGAAAAAAATGAAAGAAGGGGAAATGAAAGAAGGGGAAATGAAAGGAATGAAGGAAGCAGAGAAAAATGTGGATGGCATGGGGAAAAAAATGAAAGAGACAAGAAGAAAAACCATGAAAATGGGAAAAAAAGTAAAAGATATAGGCCTTGGCATAAAACCTCCTGAAAATACATGTAACAGTGATACATGTCCGTGGCATGGTCATCTAAAAGTTCGCGGAAGAATATTCAATGGCAGAGTTGCATCTGATAAAGGAATGATGACATCGCGTGTTTCGTGGAATTATTATAAATATATTAAAAAATATGAAAGGATGCAAAGATGCAAAACAACTATTAGTGCTCATAATCCAGAATGTATCTCAGCTAAATCTGGAGATATTGTAGACATTGCTGAATGTAGAACATTATCAAAAACAAAATCGTTTGTCATTGTAAAAAAGGTGTAAAAATGAAGCCATTATCCGCAAAACCAGTAAAAGTTATTCAATTAGGAACTATACTTGAATGTGCTGACAATACAGGAGCCAGGAAACTTAATTTAATAGCTGTTAAAAAATACAAAGGGAGACGCGGACGAATACCAAAAGCCGGTGTTGGTGATGTCATAATATGCACTGTGAGAAAAGGAAAGGAAAAAATTAGAAAGACAATAGTTCATGCTGTAATAGTAAGACAGAAAAAAGAATATAGAAGAAGTGATGGGACCCGGATAAAATTCACAGATAATGCAGCAGTAATAGTCAATCCGAAAAATTTTGAACCACAGGGAACAGAGATAAGAACAGTAATTGCACGTGAGGCTGTAGAGAGGTTTTCAACCATCGGTAAGATAGCGAGTGTGGTGGTATAAAAATTTGGCAAGATGGAACGAGATGGAAAATAATTTGGCAAGATGGAAGATGTGGTGGTATAAAGATGAAGCAGAATTTTTCAAAATCATGGATATCAAGCAAGCAACCGAGAAAGCAAAGAAAATATAGAGCTAATGCTCCGTTACATATCCGGTCAAAAATGCTTTCATCAAATCTTTCAAAAGAACTTAGAACCCGTCATGGTTTTAGATCAATACGTATTAGAAAAGGCGACCAAGTTCTGGTTAAAAGAGGATCAGAAAGAAAAAAAACAGGGATAATAACACATATTGACTCAAAAAAATTAAAAATCTATATAGATTCAATAAAAGGAAAAAAAGCAAATCAACAAGAAATTCAGATTCCAATAGATCCGAGTAATGTCATGATAATCAGATTAAATATAGATGACAAAAAAAGATTTAAAATAAAGCGAGAAAAAACGCGTGTGGAAAAAATAAAATAACTAAAAACCATGACCGAAAGACGATCGAAGCTCGTCAAGTCGTTAAGGAAGAGGATAAGATAATATTTTTTCCGTAAACGCTTTTTGGTAGACATAAAAGCAATTCTCCAAAAAGGGTTTGGAGAAACTTTGGTTTCTCCTATAAAGAAAGGGTGTGTGTAATAATGAAGAGATCATCAAGTCCAATATTCTGGCCGATAAAAAGAAAGGCGGGTAAATATGTAGTTAGAACTAAGCCCGGGCCACATAACATGGAAAATTCAATGCCTCTGGCAATTCTATTGAGAGATGAGCTTGGTTATGCTACAAACATAAAAGAAGTGAAAGAAATACTGAATCAGGGAATTATTAAAGTAAATGGAATTGGAAGAAAAACTTATAATTTTCCCATAGGTTTGATGGATGTCATTTCTATAGGAAATGAAAATTACCGCGTTCTTCTCAGCCGAAAAAGCCTGAAACTTTTGAAAATAACCGACGGTATGCAATTTACGAAAATCGTAGGCAAGAAAGTCCTTGGTAAAAACAGATTCCAGCTAAATCTTCATAATGGAACAAATATAGAGGTTTCGAAAGATGAATATAAAACAGGTGATGTCATTGTCATTGAAAAAAATAAAATTGTATTGCTTATACCCTTCAAAAAAGGCGCTACATGCCTTATTTCCGGGGGCAGAAATCAGGGAAAAACAGGAAAGATAATTGAAGTTATTCCGATGCCTGGGTCACAGCCAGATAATGTTTATATAGAAACTAATAAAGTTAAAATCCGAATACCGAAAAATTATGTATTTGTGATAAATGAAAAATATTTTGCAGGTGTTAGTGAATGAAAGATATTTTTATTGAAAAAATTGTGTTAAATATCGGAATTGGAAAAGACGGCGATATCAAAAATGCAAAGGAGATCCTAAAGGCTGTTACAGGTCGGGACCCTGTTGTAACTAACAGTAAAAAAAGAAGTACATTCAATGTAGCCAAGGGAAAGCCAATAGGCTGTATGATGACAATAAGAAAAGACTGTGAAAAACTTCTGTCAAGACTGTTTGAATCCAAGGAAAAAAAAATCAAAAAAAGCAGCTTTGACTCAGGTGGGAATTTTTCATTTGGCATCCCTGAATATATAAATGTTCCAGGAGTTCAATATAATCCAAACATAGGAATACTCGGATTTGATGTTGCTGTGAGGCTTGCAAGGCCTGGATATAGAATTACAAGGAAGAGGCTTGGATCCAAAATCAGCAAAACTCACGTGATTGAAAAAGAAGATGCTATGGATTTTGTCAAGAAAAAATTTGATGTGATTTTGATATGAGAAACAAAAAGATTAAGAGAAAAGTTGGAAAAGGATCAAGAAAATGTGTGAGATGCGGAAGCCTGCGGGGAATAATTCGCAGATATGGACTCAATTATTGCAGGCGATGTTTCAGAGAAGTTGCCAGAGAAATAGGATTTAAGAAATATAGATGATGGAAGATTTGGAAATAACTGGGAACAGAAAAATTAATATGTATGATGATGGGAATAAGGTGTATGATGATGGGAATAAGGGTAGGTGTATGATATGCGTCATGATATATTGACTGATGTTATGATAATAATAAATAATGCTGAAAATATAGGAAAGAAGAATTGCATGGTTCCTGTTTCAAAACTAGTGAAAACTACACTCGACATTCTTAAAGATAAAAATTATATTGGTGAATTCGAACTTGTTGAGAAGGGTGTCAATAAATGGTATAAAATCACCATGTTAGGAAAAATAAACAAATCACAGGCAATAAGGCCGAGATTTTCTGTTAAATCCAAAAACATTGAAAAATGGGAACAGCGATTTCTGCCTTCAGTTAACTTTGGCATTCTTGTAATATCCACACCCCAGGGCTTGTTAACTCAGAATGAAATGAAAAAGCAAAATATCGGGGGTCGGTTGCTAGCGTACGTATATTAGGTTTGAGTGATGTTATGAAAAAAACAGTGAAAATTCCTGAAGGATTTGAAATTGAAATAAATGAAAAAAAGGTTAGTTTAAAACACAGCAACGGGGAATTGTCAAGAAATTTCAGCGATCTTAGATATGATAATTTTATAAATATCGAAAAAAAGGATGATGAAATCACTGTCAGCACTTCTGTTGATAAAAGAAAGTATAAAGCAATGACAGGAACTATTGCAGCGCATATTCAGAACATGATCAAAGGACTGGAGAAAAAGTTCAGATACAAAGTAAGAATCAATTATACACATTTTCCAATGACAGTTGAGGTAAAGGATGGAAAGATTATGATAAAAAACTTTCTTGGCTCAAAAGGAATCAGAACATCCAAAATTATAGGTGATGTTTCCATAAAGGTTGAAAAAACTGATATTTTTATTGAGGGTAATAACAAGGAAGATGTTTCACAAACAGCTGCAAATATAGAAATGTCGACCCGGCTTCCAAAAAAAGATCGCCGTGTTTTTGGTGATGGATGTTTTATTGAATCAAAGGGTGAATAAAAATGAAATTTGAACGTCAGGATGTTTTCAGACACAAGAGACTGAAATCTAAATGGAGATATCCAACAGGCAATCAGAGTAAACTTAGAAAATCAAAGGCGGGCAATATTAAAAAGCCAAGCATAGGCTTTGGATCTCGTAGAAACGGGGAAAATGTTTTTTATGTAAGCCATGAAAAGCAGATACAAAATATCATTCCTGGATCGAATATTATAATTAACGCAAAATTGGGGAAGAAAAAATATCTTGATCTTGTAGAAAAGCTTAAAGG
Organism: Candidatus Aenigmatarchaeota archaeon; assembly: GCA_018304635.1. Classification (GTDB taxonomy): domain Archaea; phylum Aenigmatarchaeota; class Aenigmatarchaeia; order GW2011-AR5; family JACRMX01; genus JAGVVW01. The sequence goes on along the minus strand of JAGVVW010000035.1, from coordinate 4,456 downwards.
ATTTAAAATACTGAATAAGAGAAAGCTGAAAAAACGTGCTGTGAAAATTCAGAAAGAAGAAGTCAAGGAAATGGCTCAGAGCGAGAAGACAAAGAAAGGTTATCAAAAGGAAGCTGACAAAGAAAACAAATCATGATAGAAAAGAAAAAAATAATATGCAATAGAACTGCCAGAGTATTTTTCTTTTTGCAAATACCTTCAGTATTTGAAATTTTTGAAATCTTTACAAATTTCAAGATTTCGGAAATTGGAAAAAAGAAAGGTTAGAATTATGGACCTGAAATCGCAAAAACTATTGGCATCAAGAATATTGAAGTGTGGATACAATAGAATATGGATTGACCCGATCAGAATGGGAGATGTATCCAATGCTCTTACGTCAGCTGATATCCGTCGTCTGGTTAAAGATGGGGTTATAAAAGCACGGCAGAAGAGAGGTATAAGCTCATTTAGAATCAAAAAAGCAAAAATTCAGAAAAAACGCGGAAGAAGAAAGGGTATTGGAATTCGTTTAGGAAAAAAGACAGTCAGGACACCAGCTAAGAAAAAATGGATAAATAAAATACGAGCATTAAGAAAATTCCTTAAACAATTGCGGAGCGAAAAAAAAATCAAAATTTCGGATTACAGGAACTTATACAAAAAAGCAAAGGGTGGGCTTTTTCATAACAAAACCCATTTGAAAACATATATAGAAAGAAACAAGCTGTCATCAGCTCCAATTGAACTTGTGTCAAAAACAGAAATACGAAAGCAAAAAAGAAAGGTGAAAATAAATGCGAAGAAGAAAGGAAAAAAAGACCAATTATAAGAGAAGACTGAAGCTGTTGAAATCAGGTAAAACACGCTTAGTTATACGCAGATACCATAATAATTTTGTAATTCAATTCATAGGATATAATCCAACCGGAGATACAACACTTCTTGAGGTTACATCAAAAGAACTGAAAAATTTAGGATGGAATGGACATCTGGGGAATATATCATCAGGATATCTCGCAGGCATGATTGCAGGATATAAAGCAAAGAAAAAGGGGATAAAAGATGCTGTTGTTGATATTGGGCTACAGGTAAATACAAAAGGCAATTCAATATACGCTGTTGTTAGTGGCATAATTGACAGTGGTATTGATGTGCCTGCTGACAATAAAAACTTTCCTGATAGAAACAGACTAGAGGGAAAGCACACAAAGAATAAAGGAGATGGATTTGACGAAATAAAGAAAAAAATTGCTGAAATGTATGGAAAATAGATATGGAATTTGTATTGGCGACATCGGGTATGGGCGACATCGGGGTTGTATAATTTTTTATAAGAGCGGTGTGAATTTAATAATCAAATATCCATGATTTCTGGATGTAAAATAAAATAAGGTGTATTTATGGCGTATGATTGGGTACCAAAAACAAAACTCGGAAAAAGTGTGATGAACGGGGAAATAACATCCCTTGACAAAATTTTTGAACAGGGCTATAAAATAACTGAACCTGAAATAGTTGAAAAGCTGCTTCCGGGATTGAAAACAGAAATAGTATTCATAGGCGGATCTCCTGGCAAAGGTGGAGGGATAAAAAGAACGCCAACCAGAAGAACAGCCAGAATGCACAGGAGCGGCAGAAGATATAAAATCTCAGCCCTTGTAATAGCAGGAAATGAAGATGGATATGTAGGAATCGGAAAAGCAGTTGGAACTGAAAATAGGATAGCAATTGAAAAAGCAACCAAACTCGCTAAAATAAACATAATTCCTGTTCAAAGGGGATGCGGGAGCTGGGAATGTAACTGCCATGGAACGCATTCAATACCATTTACAACATCAGGGAAATCAGGATCAAATAAGATTGTATTAATGCCAGCCCCGAAAGGAATTGGATTATGTATAGGGGATGAAGGCAAGAAATTAATGAGGCTTGCAGGAATTCGTGACATCTGGGTAAAAAGTTATGGAAATACAAGAGCAAGAGTGAATTTTTTATCCGCATTGTTCAACGTATTTAAAAACATAAATAAGACAAAAACATGATGACGAGAGTGATTAATATGGTAATGGGTATTATTCGTTTGAAAGGGACTATCAGATCTAACAAAAAAATTGAGAATACATTAAGATATATGAACCTGAAAAGCAAGAACACCTTAGTTATACTTGAAAGCCCAAACAAAACATTACTAAATAAGGTTCAGGCATTTGCAACATGGGGAAAAATAAACGATGATGTTGTCAAAGAACTCAAAAACAAATACGGAGAAGGTAATGTGTTTGCATTAAACCCGCCTAAAAGAGGCTTTAGATCTTTGAAGATGATGTATTCAAAAGGCGATCTTGGGCAGCGGGAAGATGTTACAGAACTTGTGAAACGGATGATGAGGTAACTAAAAAGATAAAAATGAGATAGAACACATGGAAAGAAAATATTAGAGTGGGAAGAGAGGGAACTCTTTGGAAGTTTAATATCAGAGAGAGGGAAGATAAAAGAAAAAGGATAATTGTGTGCAAACAAGAAAGAGTCAGTTTTTTCTTTGGTAAACTTAAGCTTTCTGTTTCAGGAACAAAGTTCCTGAAACTCCAAGACAGCCTTCGACTGTCGTCAGATTTTTGGAAAATTTGACAAATAAAAAGAAAGGTTAGAAGTATGGTCAGATATTTTAAAAAGAAAATAAAAACCGGAACGCATGGTTACGGCAGTAAAAAGAAACACAGAGGCGGCGGAAGCCGCGGAGGCAGGGGCCGGGCTGGTTCACATAAGCATCATTATGTTAAGCGTGTTAAAGAAGAAGGGCTACAGATTCCAGGACATGGATTTCATTCATTGAAAAAAAAGCTAAAAACAATAAATATCTGTGACCTGAAAAGTCTTGTAAAAAATGGTAAAGTTAACCTCACTGAACTGCGATATGATAAACTTCTGGGAAAAGGAAATATTGAAACAGCAACAGAGATTATTGTTGCGAAATGCACTGAAAAAGCAAGAGAAAGAATTGAAGCAAAGGGCGGAAAAGTGATTATGGAATAAACGAAAGGTTTAAATTATCAGATGAGAAATGGTTTTCAAAGGGGTCATGGTGTAATGGTATCACGGTAGGCTCCAGTTGATCCTTTATTACTGGAGCGATGAGCTGGGTTTTTTAAAGAAAATCTGGCTGTGACTTAGTAAGAATTCCTTAAAACGAAAGAGGGTAAAACGAAAGACGCATCAGAGATGCGTCAAGTTTTTGAGAAAACCGTTAGGTTGTCTCCTATGAAGATACCTGCAGATCGGGGTTCGATTCCTCGTGGCCCCATTGTGCTTTTTTTCTTTAGTTTCTTGATCTCAGCCAGTTTGGATTAACCAGCTTCTCGTTTCTTTCCAGTGCAAAGATTTTTTTCATATATTCGTCATCAAGCTCAAAATCAAAGATATCGAAGTTTTCTTTCTGATGAATCATGTTTACAGCTTTAGGAATTGCTGCAACATTTTTTTGTTGAATGAGCCATCTTAATGTTATCTGTGATGTTGTTTTATTATATTTCTCACCTATTTCAATGAGGGTTTTGTCTTCATTTACTTTTGACCTTGCAAGTGGGCTGTATGCAGTGAGCATGATATTGTTCTGCTGACAATAACGTAAGATTTTTTCCTGTGATATGAAAGGGTGGTATTCCACCTGATTGCAAAAAATTTCAGAATGTTTTTGGGCTTCTTTAAGCTGCTCTACTGAAAAATTACTTACACCGATATGCCTGATAATCCCCTCTTCTCTTAATTTATTCATGGCATTTAATGTCTCATCAACAGATATGTCGCTAACAGGCCAGTGTATAAGAAGCAAATCTATATATCCTGTTTTTAATTTTTTCAGGCTTTCTTTTGTTGATTTTATAACGTCATTATAACGAAGGTTAGTTATCCATACTTTCGTTACAAGAAATATTTCTTCTCTTTTTATTCCAGAACCTGAAATAGCACTGCCAACTTCCTCTTCATTTTCATATCTTTGGGCTGTGTCTATATGTCTATAGCCGATATCAAGCGCGCTTTTAACAGCACTTCTACACTGATCACCTGTTATCTGCCACGTACCAAATCCTATGACAGGAACTTCAGGACCGTGGATTTTTAAGTATTTCATATCAATCACCGAAATAGATTCTTACTTTTCAATCTTAATAAGCTTTTCGGTATGAGCCTTTTTGGAGAATTGAAATCTATATCTACCAAAAATCCTCGGGAAAAATATTAGAGCCTTTTTGCAGTAACCCTTTCTGGAGAACTGATTTTATGTCTACCAAAAAGCGTTAACGGAAAGAATATTATATCTATGAAAACCCCCGGGAAAAATATTAGAGCCTTTTTGCAGATGGGGTATTTTATTTTGTGCTTAAATAGTGATTAACTTTATATCCTTTCCATGATAAATTCCCATATAGTACACTTGTGGGGATTTCATTTGACATTTACACATTTCTGCGGGTTT
>JAGVVW010000005.1 GCA_018304635.1 Candidatus Aenigmatarchaeota archaeon | reverse complement strand
ATGGAAATGGAGCAAAAATAGATGCACCAAAAAAGTACATGGGAAAGCGGGTATATGTTATAATCATGGATAACTAGCGCCTAGTTTTGTCCCACACTCCTATGGCAATGCATCCTTTAAAATGATCAGAGGTGAATTAGAGCAATATGTTGCAGATCCGTTGGTTAGCTTTGGGATAGGCAAAATATTTTCAGGCATTACTTTAAAAAACGTTAATGAATTATACGAAACGAAGATTTTTGTCTGTGATACAATTGTGCGTGCTGTTCCATGTATTATTGGAAAACCAGGGATGACTTATACGGATTTTTTGGAGATAATGGGAGGTGAGTAAAAATGGAGTTTGATAGAACTGATCTTGCAAGGGTATTATCAGTGTCGCTGCCTGATCCATATAGAGAATCATGGATATCTGGAGATAGCAATACGACAGAGATAGTTGAAACAAGAGACTGGGATGAATTTTTGAAATTAAGATCCGCTGTAACTGAAGATAGACTGGTGAGTTACACATCAAAAAACCCAGATGGAACAAATAGGATAGTAAGATATTATCCAACAAGAGAAATTCTGAAGGAATATGGATTTCTAAGGTGGTGATAAATATGATTGAAAAACTTGTCAGGAAAGAGGTAAAATCCCTTCCTTCTGGTTTTTGGTACAAAGAACCTCCAAAACATAGAATTATTCTTGACAGTGGAGAGAACGTGATTAGTGTAACGAGTAATGTCAGAAAATCGATAAAAGCTTCAGTAGACAACATAAATCGCTATCCTGATCCTACTCAATCAAAACTCAAAAAAGCTCTGGCAGAATATAACAAATGTAAATTTGAAAACATAGTTGTTACGAATGGCAGCGATGAAGCAATTGAACTTCTGGCGAAAACCTTTCTGAATAAAAATGACAAAATTATCACTTTGACTCCATCGTTTCCTACATATAAAAATGCTGCATTGTTGATGGGTGCAAAAGTTATCGAAATAAAATTAAATAATGACTTCTCTTTTCCTGTTGAAAAATTGATCAGTTCAATAGACAGAAAGGTAAAGATAATATTCATTGCAAACCCAAACAATCCGACTGGAAATTTACTTGTCAATGAACGAAACATTAAGTCAATACTGAAAAAATTTTCAGGACTACTTGTTTTAGATGAATGCTATTATGAACTTTGTAAAAAAACATTTTTATATTTGATAAAAGATTACAAAAATCTTGTGATTTTGAGAAGCATGTCGAAAACATATTCATTGGCTGGATTAAGAATAGGCTACATTATTGCAAATAAAGATGTGGTCTCGTGGTTGAAAAGAGTTTCAGATACGCTTCAACCATTTCGTGTTAACGCAATAGCGCAGGCTGCAGCTTTGAAGTCATTGGAATCAGAAGCAACGATACAAAAATTTTTAAAAACCAAGAGAAAATTTTACAGCAAGCTGAAAGAAATTAAAGGCATAAAAGTCTATCCGTCCGAAACAACATTTTTTCTCATAGAATTGAAAACAAAAAATTCTTTATACATGAAAAAAATGCTTGAAAAATATGGTATTTCTATAAAAGATTGCAGTGCTTTTGGATTAGAGCCTCGGTATATATTGAAGGACACACGTCTTTCAGATATACCAAAGACATCAAAAAGTTCAGAAAGTAGTGTCTTTGGGTATATAAGAATAGGGGTTCCGGCAGAAAAGGATATGTTATATGTAATAAATATATTAAAGAAAATTTTACATTATAAATACAAAAACAAACTTTAAAGTACATCTGTCGAAATTATAATCAAGAAGTGAAATTATGCAACCTCCCCGCGGGACACAGGATTATCTGCCAGAGGAAATGATTAAACGACAGTATGTTCTGGATAATGTCCGGAGAATTTTTGAGCAGTGCGGGTTTGATCCGCTGGAAACTCCTGCATTTGAGGAATGGAAACTGCTTTCTTCAAAAGGCGGGGAAGATGTGAAGAATGAAATTTATTATTTCAAGGACAAATCCAACCGTGAGCTGGGATTGCGCTTTGATTTGACTGTACCACTGGCAAGAATAATTGCCTCTGATCCATCAATACCAAAACCTTTTCGCCGTTATTGTATAGGCCGTGTCTGGAGATATGACAGACCAGGTGCTGGAAGGCGCAGGGAATTCTGGCAGGCTGATATAGATATTGCGGGTTCTGATCAGGCAGAAGCTGATGCTGAAGTTCTTAATTGCATTGTATTGTGTCTGACAAAATTAGGAGTAAATGATATTATAATACGGGCAAATGACAGGCAGGCTGTTGAGAGTTATCTTCTTGGGTTGAAGATTGATAAAGAAAAATTACCTGATGTTTTTCGTGCAATTGACAAGCTTGAAAAAATAGGCGAGGCTGAAGTAAAAAAAATTCTGGAACAGACAAAGCTGACAAAAACTTCAATAGAAGGAATTTTCTCAATGTTTAGTTCGGGCATTAAATCTGAATATCTTGACAAAGTATTAGAAGCATGTAAAGATTACAAAATTTCAGAATATATTAAGAAAGATCCGTCATTAGTACGGGGGCTTGATTATTATACAGGCCCTGTTTTTGAAATTGTTACAAAAGATGCTGAATGGAGCATAGCTGGCGGTGGCAGATATGATAAAATGATAAGTGCGTTCTCAGGAAAAGATGTTGCGTGTGTTGGCATGTCACTCGGCATTGAAAGAATAATAGAATTAATGAACAGGCGAAAGCTGTTCAAAAATTTGAAAACAAAAACGCAGGTTTACATAGCTTCTGTTGGCAATGTAAGAAAGCAGATGTTCAGAATTGCAGGTCAGCTGCGAGAAGATGGCATAAATACAGAAATCAACGTAACTGACCGCGGATTAAGCAGCCAGTTAAAATATTGCAGCTCTAAATTAATACCGTGGATGCTGATTATCGGCGAGCGGGACATGGAAAAAAAACAAGTTACACTACGAAATTTAATTTCCGGGACCGAAGAAACGATCTCTTTGGAAAAGGTTGCGGAAGTTTTAAAGAACAAATTATGCAATAACATTGGAAAAAGAATTATACAAAGAGATGTCATACATCATCCAAAGAAGTGAGTGTGGTTTTGTCCTTTCTTCTTATAAGGCAAGTCATTGAATCAATCCTGCTTTGTATAATCCGACTGCTTCATATAAATCGTCCGTATAGGAAATGGGATATTCACTTTATTTGCGCGAAACAGCTCAAGTGCTTTTGTTCTTACTTCACCCATAATATCTCTGTATTCAGGATAATTTTTTGTCCATACATCAAGCTCATAAACCAGTGCACTGTCGCCAAAATCAATAAGCTTGACAGATGGAACAGGATCTTTTTCAATGTCTTTGCAGGACTTTGCAGCATCCAGCAGAAGCTTTTCAACTAATTTTATATCTGAATCATAGGCAACTCCAACCCTAATTGTTAATCTGGTACTGGCTGTTGGCAATGAGTGATTTACTGCCACCTGCTTCGCAAGGACAGAATTTGGGATTATAATAATTTCATCTGTTTTTGTCCGTATTTTCATTGTTCTCCATCCGATTTCTTCTATCCAGCCTTCTTTTCCGTTTTCAAGGCTGATATAATCTTTTACTTTCAGGGTTTTGTCAGACATGATATGTATGCCGGAAAAAAGATTTCCAAGGCTGTCCTGCAAAGCGAGTGCAAAGACCAGTCCTCCTAACCCAAGGCCAGCAGCAGCTGGTGTGACATTAACACCGAGCATGTGAAGAGAAATTATAACTGCTATTATGATAGCAATTATCATAATAATTTTCTGCATTATCGGCAGTATCTGATGGTCAACAGTTTTCTGCTCCTTGGAAATTTTATGCATATACCAGTTCAGAAGCGTTGAAATAACGCGGGCAACAAGAAATGTAGCTACAAAAATTCCTATGATCCAGTAAATGATTTCAGCATCATAGCCGAATATTATAAAATCAGGAAACAGATTAATAATTGCAAAATATATGCCTATCATTACAGCAGCTATTACAATCGGCTTTTCTATTGAGCGCACAATTTCATCATCAAGCGTGGTTGTGGTTTTTGTGCTCAAATGTTTTATTCTGTTTAAAATAAAAGCTACAACTTTGCCTAAGAAAAATGCAACTGCCACGTATACAACAGATAATACAATCTGTTCACCTGTAAATGTCATAATTATATCTATTCAACACACGAATATTAAAGATTTTCAGGAACAGTGTTTTCATGACAATTCTGTTTGCATGGGATTTTCACGGAACTCTTGAAACCGGAAGCAGAGAATCTCTGTATAATACACTGAATAAAGTAGCAGATCTTTACGATGTAAGTCCTGTGACAATGAGTTGGATGGATGAAAGAAAAGGTCATTCTTTTCATAGATATTTAACAGATCTTTTGGGTTATGCGCCGGATCAGGAAACTGTGAAAACAGCAAAAGATATTCAATGGCCGATAATAATGAAAGAAGTTAAACCCATGCACGACAGTCATTTGGTTCTGCGATCAATAAAGGACAGGGGAGACCATAGCATAGTTGTCTCAAATTCATCACAGCAGGGAATTGAAAGATTTGTCGATACTGTTAGACTGCGGGAATATTTCAAAGATATTTATGCTGCTGAAGAGCATGACCCTGATAAAATATCTGATGCAAAGTCACAAATTATACTAACACACTTTAATAAAAACAGATTGTACGAAAGAATTATTGCTATTGGCGATACTATGAATGATGTCAAGGCTGGTATGATGGCAGGAGCCATGCCTATTCTTCTTCACATGGGTTCAGAAATGCAGCAGCGGGATGGATATTGGTTTGTCGGTAACCTGCTTGATGTATTGGAAATAGCTTATTCTTATCATTGAGAAATCAAAATTTTCATATCGTATCAACTATTCACCAGGATAGCATGGTCCTCTTGCAGCATATACATGGTTTTTAATACATATACGCAACTATTAAATTTGATAGACATGAATCATACAGATGAAACAATTATTGTACCGGATACGAGTGTCATAATTTCCGGCGTTCTGCTGGAACTGGCACAGAAAGGCGAATTGAAAAACAATAAAATCATTTTATCGGAATTTGTACTGGAAGAATTGAGAGCACAAGCTTCAAAAGGCAGGGAAATCGGGTTTACAGGTCTTGAGCATATAAAAGAACTTAGAAAAATTCCTGAAATAACTATTGATAAACTTGGACGAAGGCAGACATATGAAGAAATTCAGTTAGCCAAATATGGACGAATAGATGCTCTTATTATGGACATAGCCAGAAAATATAATGCTGTGTTATATACATCTGACATTGTTCAGGCAAAAACTGCTGAAGCTGAAGGAATTGATGTAAAATATTTTGAGCCTTATCAGAGAGAAAAAGAAATAACACTGACTAAAATGTTTACTCCCCAGACCATGAGTATTCATTTGAAAGACGGTGCAATTCCTTTGGCAAAAAGAGGGAAACCCGGAAACTTCAAACTGGAAAAAATAGTGCATAAGGTTATGGAAAAAACAGAGCTTGAACTGATTATAAAAGAAATCATGGATGCTGCACGGTATGAAGATGATGCTTTTGTTGAAATAGGAGGGCATCTCTCAAGTGTTGTACAAATGGGAAACATTCGCATAGCAATTGCCCGCCCGCCATTTTCAGATTCACTGGAAGTTACAGCTGTAAGGCCGATAACAAAAGCCAGTCTCGAGGATTATAAATTAGCTGATAAACTAAAGCAAAAACTTTCAGACAAATCCAAAGGAATTTTAATAGCTGGTCCGCCCGGCTCTGGCAAGAGCACGTTTGCAGCTGCTTTAGCTGAATTTTATGAAAATCACGGTAATATAGTCAAAACAATGGAATCTCCCAGAGATCTTCAGGTTGGGCCAGGCATAACGCAATACAGCAAACTCAAAGGCTCATTTGAAAATACAGCAGATCTCTTGTTGCTTGTTCGCCCGGATTATACAATTTTTGATGAGATCAGGAAAACAAAAGATTTTGAAATATTTTCTGATATGCGATTATCAGGAATAGGAATGATTGGCGTTGTTCATGCGACAGATCCAATAGATGCTGTGCAGAGATTTCTCGGACGGGTTGAACTGGGAGTTATACCTCATGTTATAGATACGATAATTTATATTTCAGCTGGCAGAATCCAGAAGGTTTATGAACTGGGACTGAAGGTTCGCACGCCAACTGGGATGATTGAACAGGATCTGGCACGACCGCTGGTTGAAGTAAAAGATTTTTCAACTGGCAGTTTAGAATATGAAATCTATAAATATGGCGAAGAAACAGTTACCATACCAATTGAGAAATCAGAAGAATCTGGTATTGAAAAGCTGGCAAAACAGCAAATCATGAACATAATCAAAAAATTTGATCCAAAAGCATCTGTTGAAATAACCAGCGACAGTAGTGCAACAGTCAAAATAAAAAATGACGCAATACCAGTTATCATAGGAAGACAGGGAAAAACAATAAAACAGCTGGAAGAAACACTGGGAATGCGCATAGATGTTGCACCTAAAGTTTCAACAATGGGACAGCAGATGGACTTTTCATATAGTGAAACTGGTGCTTACCTGGTTTTTACATTTTCCAAAAATCTCAGTGTAGGAACAACAGTAAACTTCTACATTGGCGAAGAATATCTCATGTCAGCTACAGTTGGCAAATCCGGACAGGCTAAAATTTCAAAGAACAGCGAACAAGGCAGGGCATTGCTGCACGGACTTGTGAAAGGTATCGTGAATATCTTCAGATGAGCCTTTTTCAATAATTTTCCTGAGCCTTTTTGCAGTTATGACAAAACTGAAACATGCCTGCTTTTGGTTTTTTTAATTACTATAAACAAGGCTATTGTCATAACAATTACAAATATAATACCTATGACACCCACAATATCCATATCCGGCATTTACTTTCCCCCCAGTTCTTTGATTTCCAATACTAATCTATTTCTTAGATTTATTAATCGTCGCTTTGTTAAAAAGGCTACAAGTATGGCAAACTCCCAAAATCCAAGTAAGTAATAAAATCCGTTTAGCAATGTTATGTATCCTTGCACAATACCAACAACCAGAGCAACGGAAAAGGAAACCATACTCCCGATAATAAATTGATACAAAATCCTTTCCTCATCGTGCTCCATTTTTCCGATAAACATTATAGCCTGAAGTTTATCTGAAGCTTTTAGCCGCATAATTAATACCCTCTTTGATGGAATATATTATTAAAACCTATTTAAGCTTATGATTTTAAATACCAGCTGACATAATAGTTTTTTATGAAGGGTTTGGCATTGCCTGTGAATCTGGTTATAATTATTGTTGTTGCAGTACTGGTATTATTAGCTGCTGCTGCATTTTTTGCCGGCGGGTTTTCTCCATCATCTGGCACGATAACAGACAGCGCAGCATGGCAGAAAGGCTGCGGCATGGCAATTGCACGGGGATGTGGAAGTAGCTTGTTTGAAAACACTGAAAACGGATTACAAATACCTAGTTATGATCCTTCAGGAAATGGACTTGATCAATTTCAAGATTCTACTTTAAACGAAGCATGCAAGCGTGTATTTCAAATTAGTGATTCAGGAATGGATAGTATGACTGCTCCTGAATATTGCAAATTCAAGTGTTGTGGGATAAAACCTGCGACTGAAATTTCTTAATCTTTACTGACTATTTACAGGACTCTCAATTATCTATTTATTCCGTCTATCAATCATAATAATATGAAAGCTCTCTCCCTGCCGATAAATGCAGTTGTTGTAATTGTGATAGCTGCACTTGTTTTTATGGCAATTGGCGCGATGTTTCTGACAGGCTCGTCCCGTTCCAGAAATTTGATATCTGACAATGCTGCATTTCTTGACGGATGCAGGATGCTGAAAATTTCGGGATGCTATGTAAATGAAGCTGATATAGATAAATCTCTGGATGAAGTAAAAATTGATGGTTATACCAAACCAGATGGCAGTCCAGGAAGTTTGAAAGATGCATGCGAAAAAATGGAATATGAAAATTATGATTGCATGCATTACTGCTGTGGGAATTCATACGATTGCAGCAAGCTAAAGGGAAGCTGCGATGATAAGTGTGAAAAAAAGACAGAGCTGGATTATGGTATGTGTTCCAATGGAAAGGTATGCTGCAGATAGGTGGTTAATTTCAACCTATGCGTGATGAAGTTTTTCTTTGCCTAGATTCAGAACGTAAGACGCACTTTTACAGACTTCATAAGTGCGTCATGGTTCGTTGAAGTCTGAAAAATCATACATAAGACGAACTCAACCATTCCTTTTCGTGGATTTCTTTTTTTAATGTCTTCTCGTATAGCTATACCGTCTCCGCTTTTCCATTGCCTTGGAATAAAATTCCATTATTTCCAATGCAAGCCTTTTGTCAATGCTGCGGTCAAGCTCAAGCAACAGGTGCCTGAAAAATTTGTCATCCACGTCACTGTTTTTTAATTTCTGAATAGCTTCCATAACATCTTTCTTGGAAACCATGAATGAAAATGTGTGAAGTACATAACAACACAAATTTATATCAACATCCGAACCATTTTCCACCATGTAGGTATTATTTCCACAAAGGTTAAAAATCTATTGTGGGGCAGTCATGGGATTGATGTGGGCTTTAAATAAACATTCTGAAAAAATAATTTCAGTCATCGATGATAATCCATAACGGGCGGATTGAGGTGACTTCTACCTTTTATTTTCAAGAACCTGCAAAAATGGAAACAATTACTATGGCAAACGTTTATAAGCAATTTCGCTGAAAATTATAACTAATGAAACCCAGAATACCGTTGTCTATAATTACGCTGACAGGGATACTTGTTGTCTATGCGTTTTTGTTTTATTACTTTGATTTAGGATTATTGCTTTCCAAAACAATAACATCCGGTGGAGATATGGGTTCAGATTACTATCCTGCTTTATATCTTAGAGATAATCTCCTGCCAAATGGAAAAATTATCGGCTGGTCTCCTGGATGGTATGCAGGTTTTCCGCTTTTTCAGTTTTATTTTCCTTTGTCGTTTTTAGCAATGGCTGTGCTAAGTTATGCAATTCCGTTGCAGATAGCGTTCAAGCTTGTTACTGTACTCGGAATATTTTTGCTTCCAGTTGCAGCGTTTTACTGCTTCCGCTGTATGAAAATTAAATATCCTGTTATAGCAGCATTGATCGTATTGCCATTCCTATTCATGCAGGCAAATTCAATGTGGGGTGGCAATATACCGTCAACATTAGCTGGAGAATTTTCATACAGTATTGGAATTGCCTTTGTTTTGATATACTTCGGTTATCTCTGGAAACATATTGACAACATAAATAATAAATCATGGGCGATACTTTCTGTTTTGTTTTCTGTTGTTGTCTTGCTGCACATATATACAACAATTTTTGCATTCTTTACCTCGCTTATTTTTTTGCTTAGCAAAAAGAATTTCAGGCTAAGGTCCGTATCATTGTTTAAAGTATACTTTCTTGTATTTTTACTGACAGCGTGGTGGAGCATACCGATGTTTTACCATCTTGAGTATACGACATCTTATGCTGATACATGGTCTGTTGCCCTGAGTGATATATTTCCGCTTATTATAAGCGCGTTTTTCATTTCAATTGTTTTTCTACTTCGGCAGAAACCGGATGACCGCATAAAGTTCTGGCTTTTTGCCATACTTGTTTCTGTTCTGTTTTTCTTCATAGCTGAACATATGGGTGTTGTTAATATAAGATTCGTGCCGTTTCTTCAGCTGTCTCTGCTGATGTTGTCTGCACTCGGGCTTCACTGCCTGCCTTTGAATAAAAAACATTATAAAATATTCCTACTTGTTTTTATTTTTGCTGTAATCGTATGGACAGCATATAATACAACATACATACCATCTTGGATACGCTGGAATTACTCTGGTTTTGAATCTAAAAAATCATGGGATATATTTTACAGCCTGAATGAATTTGTAAAAGGTGATCAGAGCATGCCTCGTGTCATGTTTGAGCATTCTGATAAGCATAATGAAGCAGGAACTGTCCGCGCATTTGAATCTCTGCCTTTGTTCTCAGGTAGATCTAATACTGAGGGATTGTTCATGCAGTCATCATCAATATCGCCGTTTGTATTCTATCTACAATCTGAAACCTCTGAACAGAATTCCTGCCCGTTCTGGAAACAATATCCATGCACTCAGTACAACCTTACATCAGGAACCGTACATATGAAGATGTTCAATGTCCAGTATATCATAGCTGTAAGTAACAAAGCAAAAAATGCCATGATGAATAATTCTGAATACAGAAAAGTATATGAAAAAGGAGAATACGTTATTTTTGAATTGAAAACAAATCCAAACAGATATGTTACAGTACCGAGATATGAACCGATATATGTAGGCCCTAAAAACTGGAAGCGTGTTTCCTATGAATGGTTCAAGACGTTGAATCCTGTACATCTGGTTTTCAAGCCATACGACCCGATACCACTAAAAACCCAAAGAATAGAAAAAACTTGTAATGTAACAGAGCAGATTGGAAATGATGTTATAAAATTCCAGACAGACTGCATTGGCGAACCGCATATTATTTCAATATCATATCATCCAAACTGGCGTGTAGAAGGAGCTGACAAAGTCTATCTGGTTTCACCGGCATTTATGCTTGTCTATCCGCAGCAAAGTGATGTTGTAATGAGATTTGAACCGGGCATTGTGGATAAATTTGCAAGCATATTATCTGTCATCGGGATTTTGGCTACGGGGTATTTGTTTTTGCATAAATATGTGGGCAAAATATTCAAACGTTTTTTAGTATCTCCGAATGTTAATCCCATATAGATTGGAAAATTCTTAAACACATTTGAGAACTTTGCAAACCTATTGATTACCCTCATTTCGAGCATGATTTTTTCAGCCTCCATTGAAAATGGGCAAAGAAAACCTTCACCATGCTAATTTTGAAATTAATCATTAATTTCTTTCAATATTCATCCATGATAATGGTACTGCAAAATTCAGGCCTTGGCAACATTAACCCACAGGTATTTATGATATGCCCTGTAATTTTCAGCAAGTTCTTTGCTCTCAATAACAAATGCAAAGAATTCTTCACCAAGCAGAAAATTTGCAACTTTATCCCCATATATACCAACAGTTATTGGATTAACGCTGAATTCTTCTGGCAAGTATTTTATATACTCCAGCATGAACGGCTTTTTTATTTCCTTTTTCAATTCAATTCTCATGAGATTGAACATTTTTATTTTTAATTTTATTCTTCGCTTGTTCCAGTTTATGAAAAAATTAGGAAGTATTTTTGGAACATATCGGCCAGAACCTATCCAGTGGATTTCTTTATGATTTAACATATTCTCCCAGACTGATTTAATGCCATCATCTCCTCTGTAAATTTCAGCATTTATTTTCTGTTTCTTTAGATCAAATTTCTGAATCATAAGAGGTATTTCTTTTTCCACATCACCTTTCAGTTGATCAAGATTGTGTTTTTTCTCTTCAATATATCCGATTATTCTGGTTGGATGAGATATATGAAAAGACCTTCTCCTGTTTTCAGTAATATATGAAACCAAACCGCGTTCAATAAGCTTGTTCAGAATATCGTAGATGTTTCTCCGCTCAATTCCTGTTTTTTCGTGAATCTGATTAATTGATGATCTGCCTGAATTCAGAAGCGATGAATATATCCTGATTTCACCTTCAGACAAACCGAGATTTCTTAATACCTTTTGTAACATAATTCATATGTACCATTCGGGTATTAATAATTATGGTATTGTAGAAATACCACATATCTTTATATAATAATAACCCATAATAATGGTTATTGTACTGGTTGGTGATGCTTTGTTTACGAGATATAATTTTTATATAAAGCGATAGGGAATGGTGATTAAAAATGTCAGATTATGAATTTTCTACAGAACGACTAAAGAGATCATACACTGGCGATAACTCCTATCCTCTGTTTCGTGTATTCACTGGCGATAACCCCAAACCTCTGTTTCGTGCATTCCATCTACAATGTTATCTGATGGAAGCCTTCGGCTATTTTACAACGAAATGCTATAGAATTACAGAAGAAGAGATCACTGAAGTTACACCAGAATTATATGAATTGACAGTAGATTACCTATTAGATGAAATCGATAAATGGCAAATACTTAAAAGAGAAGAACAAAATGATGCATCCAGACATTTAAAGAATTTCAATGGAGATAGTTACCTTGCATTACCATACACAGAAGAACATTATTATTGGGCAAATATATATTATGGAAGAGTCATAAAATTAGAAAAATTTTTACATGATTTACAAAATAAGTCGGATGTGGAACTTCGTTGGTTGCGATCTTCCTTGCTTAACTACTGGAAATATGAGGAAACCATGAGAAGATTAATTTAATTCTATTCAAAATCATGTAAATGCCCATGCAATCCCTTACGTCGGGAATCCACCAAAACCAAAATTTCCTCAGTGGGTATCTTTACTATGATAGGAATCCTGCCTGTTTTTCTTTTTGCTTCTTCCCACACTTAAGGAAAAATTCAAATTCTTTATTTGTCATACCAATCACCCAAGATTCTTTATATGTAATTATACATAGAAAAATTTATATATCGTCAAATTTTTCGCACCTTCCACCACAGTTTCAGTAGACCAGTGAACCTGTGAAATATTTCTCTTGAGAGGCTGAATTTGCTCTTTCTCCTGTCGTTGCAGAACACGGGTATTTCTTTCATGCTGCATGTTTTGTTTTTCATCAGTATTTCCAGAACGTACATTGAGCCTGAACTGATTTTTGAGGGTAGTTTTATTTTGCTTTTCCTGAATGCTTTTGCTCCAATGGAATAATCAGAAAAACTAAAACCAAGTAATAGCTGAACAAGCCTGATATAAGTTTTGCTTATTAAAATCCTGTCCAGAGTTCTGTTTTGCTCGCCTGCTATTTTTGAGCCTATAACAATATCATATTCATCCAGCAGATTGCACGCTTTTTTAATGAACCTGATATCAGTTGACAGATCAATATCAACAGAAACTAGCTTGTCGTATCTTGCTTTTTCAAACATCAGCTTAAACGCCCTGCCAACGCCTTTTTCAGACATTGAAAAGAACCTGATGCTGCTGATAGAGTTGCCTATCTTATTTGTATTATCTATCGAACCATTGTTACAGACCAATATTTCATAGCGTATGCCAAGGCTTTTCAGGAATTTATCCAGTCTGTTTATATTCTTTTCTAATATGTCTGCTTCATTGTAGACTGGAATTAAAACAGATAGCATGTTTTGAATTGTTTTTGGATATTTAAGTAAATTGATTTAGATAGTAAACTTGAAATTGCCAATAAACAGGACACATATGAAAAGAAAGCAAAGAAATTCCTAAGCTTAATGAGGGATGTAAATGGTAAATAAAAAAAATGGAACAGAAACTAGTAAGTTTGGTTCTCCGGGTAGAATGAGCCATGATTCATCTAAATTTTACAATAGCCGGCTTTATGAAGGGTTGCCAACTGAAAAAGAGAAAGTTGTTTTTGTAGAAAATAAAATAGATGAAAAACACATAAATCAGGTATTTTGTAAATCCAGCGAGAAAATGGGAGAATTGCCAGATAATAGTGTTCATCTCATGGTTACATCACCGCCCTATAATGTTGGTAAGGAATATGATGAAAATTTATCTTTAAATGAATACAGGGAATTTCTCAAAAAAATATGGAAAGAAGTTCATCGTGTTCTTGTTCCTGGCGGAAGAGCTTGCATAAACATCGCCAATCTGGGAAGAAAGCCGTATATTTCGCTTCACTCTTTCATCATAGAAGATATGCAAAAAATTGGATTTTTGATGAGAGGGGAAGTTATCTGGAATAAAGCATCAACAGCAAGCCCATCTACTGCGTGGGGTAGTTGGTTATCTGCAAAAAACCCTGTTCTGAGAGACATTCACGAATATATCCTGATATTTTCAAAAGAGGCATTCACGAGGGCAAATCATGATGACCAGCTGACAACAATGACAAAAAACGAATTTTTAGAACTAATAGTATGTTCACTTAATTTCAGAACTTTTATATATTGGCAATTACCATATATTTCTTGGTGATTAAATTATGTGGCAACTTGAGAAAGGCGATATGTTTCTACAAAAAACTTCGCTTAAGGAACTAAAAAGGCGTGGTGGTATCGTGCTCCGGTCCTGTAACGAAATACGTTTTACTCATACATTTTGCCTTCTTTTATCGCCCTTAAGAACTCCAACTCGACCTCGACTATCTTTTTGCCTATCGTGTCCTCTTTTTTAACGTGATATATCAGCTCATCTTTTGTAAACTTTCCATGTGAGCCTATTGAAATCTTCCTATTGGATGGCAGAGTTTCAAGTCGGAAAATCACAAGCTTCTTTATATCTTCTGAAAGTTCATTTGTCTTGAGCTATCAGTTAACTAAAAGGTATTTAAATAATAGAGAAAACAAAATTAAGCCAAGCAAACATTTCTCAACATCTGTCAATTATGAAATCCAGGGGAATTGTTACATCAGATAGAAAAGGCAAAAATATATATTACAAACTCACAAATCCAAAAATAATCAAAGCATTTGATATATTGATAACTGCATAAATTACATTACAAGAAATGGCAGTTATCAGTATACAAACTGCGTAAACATGTCATGACTGAAAGGTTAAGGGAAAATGGAAAAATTGTCGGGAAGTTATGGAGAAATTCTTATGCCAAGAAAAAATAAAACAGACAATAAAGAGAATACATCTGTGATCATAGTAGCTTTAGTCTTATTATTATTCGTTATTTTTGGGAGTGGATTTGGTCACATGGGCGGAATGATGTTTTTTGGACCTGTTTTTATGATACTTGTGTTAGTACTGATAGTGTGGTTAGTAGTATCTCTAACTCAAAACAAGTGAGGTGTAGTCATGAAAATAGAAGATTTCGCATATATTGTTGAAACAGAAAAGGGTTTTGATGAAGCAGTTGTTTCTGTAAGAAAGGCTGTAGAAAATAAAGGTTGGGCAATATTTCAGGTATACGACTATAAAGAGATATTGGCAGTGAAGGGATTTAAACAGAAACCGTTAAAGATTATTGAAATATGCTCTGGAAAATATGCTAATCAGTTCTTAAACAAAAACAAGCTAACTTCTCTATGCATGCCTTGTAAAATCAATGTTTTGGAAGAAAATGGAAAAGTGAAAATAATCGGAATGAACCCAACAATAATATCTCAATTCTTTCCGGAAATAAGCAGACAGGAAACCGAAGAGGTAGAAAAGGACATTAAAGAAATTGTTGACAATGCTATATGAGATTATTGATGTTCCGTGCTAATAGTATGTTCACTTAATTTCAGAACTTTTATATATTAGCAATCACCATATATTTCTTGGTGATTAAATTATGTGGCAACTTGAGAAAGGCGATAT
>JAGVVW010000052.1 GCA_018304635.1 Candidatus Aenigmatarchaeota archaeon | reverse complement strand
AATGCTCTTGCCTGTTCTCTTGTGAATAATCTTGTCATCCACCCCACCTCCTTTCTATTCTTTTATTGTGGAGTTTCAGCAAAATACTTTACGCACCCGTATCTGTAAAATTATATACAGTGGCTTTCATATCCAAACCTTTCCATTCATAATGTCCCAGCTCTTTCATATTTATTACCTCTTCTTTTTCTTTCTGCCGCGCTTTTTCTTTGGCTTTTCTTCTTTTTCCTTGTGTTTTCGGTGCCTGCGAACAGGCTTATCCTGCATTTTCTTTTCTTCCTGCCTTTTTTCCTCGTCTTCCCGTGCCATCTTCTCAACTTCTTCCTCGATGTTCAGGGCTTCAGCTATTTCTTTATAACGATTTCTAATTGTAACTTCAGTTACGCCGACAACATCAGCAACTTCTCTCTGTGTTTTTCTCTCGCCTTCCAGGACAGATGCAATATAAATAGCTGCAGCTGCACAGCCGCATGGACCTTTGCCTGAAATAACATCAGTTTCCTTGGCTTTTTTCAGAATTCTTATAGCGCGCATCTGTGTTTTGTCAGAAAGCTGAAGCATGCTTGAAAATCTGGGTATGTAAGAATCAGCTCTTGCTGGAAGAATTCTTATGCTTAATTTTCTGCTTATATACCTGTAAGTTCTTCCCAATTCCCGTTTGCCAATACCGCTTGCCTGTGAAATTTCTGTTAAAGTTCTCGGAGTTTGATATTCTCTTGATAAAGAATAAACCAGAGCTGCAATTATGCTTTCAATGCTTCGTCCCCTGACAAGGCCTTTTTGTAATGCCCTTTCATATAATTTGGCAACTTCTTCATGCAATGTTTTTGGAAGACCTAAGAATGAAACCAAACGCTGCAGTTCGCTCAGGGCAAATGACATGTTTCTGTCTTTTGATGTTAATAGGCGTTTCTGCCACTTCCTGATTCTGAAAAACTGACCTCTTTTTTTTGCAGGAACTTTGAATAATTCAGTAACACCTTTTCCGATTTCAGTTGTCAGGCCTTTATCATGCCTTTTATGAGTCAAAGGAGCACCTGTTCTTGCTCTGTTAATTTTCTGGCTGTGATCAAATGCTCTCCATTCCTGGCCTGTATCAACCATACTATCTTCTATAACAATACCGCATTTTGAACAAACTCTCTCAGCCTTGTCTTCATCCTTATAGGATTTTGTACTGCCGCATTCAGGACACTTAGATACCACCATCAAATCACCCCTGATTATCATTCAATTTTTAATTACAATAATTATAATTCAGGCACACTCTAACATCTTTCAGCACTTTAGCGTAGTAAACTGCCTTATAAATATACTTATAAAGCTTATACCGTAAAGTATTTAAAGCTTTGCATTTTCCATAGAATTAATATTAGTTTCCTTGATATATAAACGTTTTCGAAGGTTTAAACAAATATTTGATATTACTCTGGCAATAACATGTAGTTGATAGTTATCTTTTTTCTATTCTCTTTTTAAAAAACAATATTATGCTGGTTATAGCTATTATTCCGCCAACAGCCCAAAATACAGGCAGAAATGGATTTTGAAAAGGAAAACCTGCTATAATAAGTCCTATGTTAAGTAAAATAAGATTTCGCGATATGCATTTTCTATAGAAGTACATAAAAGAGGTTATTGCGAGCAGGGCAACAGCAATACTCCAAAACGGCAAAGCCAGATCTGTCAGAAACAAAAATGGCATGCCATTAATAACAATGCCAAAAATACTTAAAAAAGCTATTACACCCAGGCAAAGACTGTGGCAGATTTGCCATGAGCCTAAAATGCTCGCAGCTCCTGAAGCACATCCAGCAGCAGACACGGCTTTTTCTTTCTTATTATTGCGTTTCACAAAAATATATTATAATAGCGTACTTATATATACTAAAATATGTTTATGCAGAAGGCATTATTTTGTCCGAAAAATAGTGTCTTTTACTATATATTTGTAAATGGCATTTCTACGCTAGAAATTTCAAAACAAGTACAGCTGTGCCAAAGCCGAGAGACATCCATATTACAGTTGTCGGCTTGATTCTTATTCCACCGTCTTCTGAGAAGTATCTGATAAGGCCAGCCTGTCCCATTGGCATTCTTCTGTCATCTTTTCGTGCCATGAATCTAAATAGCTGAGAAAAGTATTTAAATTTATGGATTAAAAATAAGGAAACTGTTTCCGACCTGTATAACACGTTCAATTTCATTTTTTAGTCCTATAACATCCCTTACATCGCCGCTGATTCTTGCATCCAGTGCCTTATAATAAACTGTTGTTGGTATAACAATCTGAACCTCTTCTGGAATATCACGCACTTCTCTTCTATAAGTTTCCTGTCTTGAAGAAATACTCGAATGAATACCATTCAATAGAATATATTCAGGTTCGCCAGCACCTCTAGGAATGTTTATTGTATAATTTCCAACTGGATCCGGAATATAGACCCATTTTTTGTTTTTTACAGTTTTTTTCCCAGGAACATCTTCTGTTTTTGTACTTAACAGGATAGTTTGCTCAATTCTTAAATCTGGTCTTGAACGTAAAACCCACTTTGCTGAATGAACATGTCCCGGAACAGAGTCTTTATCTTCACATTTATATGATTGTGATGTAAAATTGTAAGTTGTATTTCTCACAGTAAAATCGTTTTTAGGAAATATGCCTTGAGCATGGAGTTGTGCAGAATAATATTCAAATGCCTCTTCATCAGCACCTAAAACCAGTTCTACCTGTTCTCCTCTTATTTTTGTCTGTCTTCTTATTCCAAGCAAACCGCGTATTTCCTGTGTTTTTTCAATAGATTGTCTATTATTATATAAAATTTCTATGTCAAAGTCATGTTCTCTTGCACTTGCTGTTCCTTCAAGGAGTTGTTCATATAATTTTTCAATACCAGAGCCAGTAAATTCAAATCGCATGAACCTATACATTATATTCACCAAACAGTTGTTAACTAATGCAAAGTATTTAAAGCTTTGAAACAACAGAAATGCTATGGAGCTGAATGATTATTTAAGAGAACTGAAAAACTGTCCTGACGATAGACTAACTGGAGAATTTGGAATATCAGATAACTGGCCAATTCTTTTGGGAACTGGTGTGGATAGGGTTGTGAAAGATCTGGAAATATCTGGAAAATTCAGATTAATATATTCCGGGATTGATATGTCAAGTTGTCTTACTCGTGGTTTTAATTATGTACCAGGAACTGTTTATATGACTGTTAAACAAGGTGTTACAAAGGCTTCTCATTTTGACAAAAAGCGATTAGAGAATTTTGAGAATAGATACAGTACAACTTTAACAATTCAGGACTGGCAAGGATACGAATCTTCTCTTGTATCAGAAGGGAAAAGGATGGAAGGTGTTGGAAGAAAAAAAGCAATAGCTCTTGCAATTGAGGATATCGCCGGATATATTATAGAGCAAAGAATACCTGCTTGTTTTCCGTGGTCTTATGGACATGCTCACAAAGATTCTTATTTTCAAGGTGACATGTCAAGAGTCGTGGTTTATAGACCAGAAGAAGTATGAAGGTTTTCTTCATTTGAATACCGAAGGGGTTAATTTCAAAATCTGCATGATTTTTTCAGCCTCCAACGAACCATGACGCATTTGGAAAATTTTATGGAGAGCCTGAAAAAATCTTTATATGATTTTACGTTTCAAACCATAACAAATTTTCTTTGCCTCCGATGAAATCTGGGCAAAGAAAATCTTCATCATGCACAAAACGAACTCAATCAACCAACAGTTCATATAACAAGCTTTAAAGCTTAAGTCTTGAAAAGGGTTTTATGAGAATTTTAATTACGGGTGGTTCTGGCTTTATAGGATCACATTTAGTTGCCAACCTTTCAAGAGAGCATAATGTGATTAATTTTGATTTGCGGAAACCACCTTCTTCTGATATAAATTTCATACAGGGCGATATTAGGAATATAGAAGATTTAAATAAGATAAAAAACGTGGACGTGGTTTTCCATTTAGCTGCTTTGGTAGATGCAAGAAGCTCGGACAATAAAACAATTCACGATGTCAATGTTCTGGGTTCCAAGAATGTTTTCGATTTTGCAAAAAAAAGCAATGCCAGGATTATTTTCACTTCTTCTGCAGCTATTTATGGCGATGCCCCTGTTCCTGTTAAAGAGGAATCAGAAAAAAAGCCGCTGGCTGAATACGGAAGAAGCAAATTAGAAGATGAGCATCTTTTGGACAAAGATAAAGACTTTATTGTGCGGTTATTCAATGTTTATGGATTAAGAGGCGAAGGATTTGTAAACATTGCCTGCAACAAAATCCAGAATAATGAAAAATTAATAATAAACGGTTCTGGATCACAGACAAGGGATTTTGTCAATGTTGCTGATGTTGTTTCTGCATTAAAATTGGGCATGAAAAAAACTGGAATTTATAATATAGGAACTGGTATAGAAACAAAAATTTTAGACATCGTGAAAATTGCTGAGCGCGTTTCAGGAAAAAAATCTGAAATGCAGTTTAAAACCGGTGTAAAAGAAATCCAGAGAAGCTGTGCAGATATCTCAAAAATTCGCAGGCTTAACTGGGAACCGCGAGTTGGGCTGGAGCAGGGTATAAGAAAAATACTTGGTGAGAAAAATAAAATATATGGTTTAAACCCTAAAAAAACAAAATGTATTTAAGCTATGGATATGATATTATCATATGCGAATAATAATGAAAAATCAAACTTTTGCGTATTTAGTTGTGCTTATAATTGCATTGGTTTTGTTTACTGGAATTTCTTTTGGAACCCCTTCACGTCCGGTTCCACCAGACATTAATCTGGGATTTGAAACAATAGCAAAAGGCCATGCTTCAGGTATTGCTGAACGCGTTTTTTATTCTATATATAATAGTAATGACTGGGAAGACATATGGTTAAAAATGAATTCAAATATTTTAGAACAACGAGAACTTCCTGAAGTTGATTTTGATAAATATATTGTTATTGCAATGTTTCAGGGGTCGAAAAGTTCAGGTGGTTATGATATTGAGGCCACGAAGGTTGTTGAAACAAATTATACTCTCAATAATGTGGTCCGTGTAACTGTAAAAGAAACATTTCCTGGTAATGATTGTCAAGTCACGACAATTATAACTTCACCATACCATATCATAAAAATTCCAAAAACAGGCAAAGATATAAATTTTTTAATGACAAATGTGACAAAAAATTGTTTCGGGTCAGGTGATTCCTGCACAAAATATTATGAATGTCCTGACGGGACAAAAGTAAAGGAATGTGAACCTGTGGAATTTAACAATGGTGCAGAATGTAAATGCATTACTAATCCTGCTTCTCTTTGTACAAGCGTACCTGATTCCTGCACAAAATATTATGAATGTCCTGACGGGACAAAAGTAAAGGAATGTGAACCTGTGGAATTTAACAATAGTGCAGAATGTAAATGCATTACTAATCCTGCTTCTCTTTGTACAAGCGTACCTGAACGTGATAAAGTTCCTGTTTATCTGGAGCAGAAATTCAAGCTTGAACAAGACCAGATCGCTGTTGTCAAAGATTTCAATGATATGGAAATTATGATCAAAGATAGTGGTAACGGGGTAACGTTAGCAGTAAGCATACCTGGCGGTCCGGATATTTTAAAGATATTGAACCTAAACGTCGGCGAGAAAAAACAGGCTTTTGGCACTACAATTACATTAATAGAATTATATGAAAATAACATAGCGAGTTTATTAGTTACGATGGAGACAATGGTGGCGCCTAGACCCGTGCAAGGAGAAAAAGCAAAACCAATATGCAACAGAATAGGAACAGAAGATGAAGGATGGTATATTGGCAAAGACCTCATTAAAAAAGATAAGTGTGGTTGCATATCTCTATGCAAAGCAATAGGATCAAAATCAGAAGGATGGTATAATTCATGTAGTGGTGGATTGATTAAATGGGACAAATGTGGTAAAAATGAAGTTGATTCTCCTGAAACCGACACTTCTACTATTGGGGTTTACATGAAAGAAAGAACTGTTGTAATAAGTCCAAGTGAAGAAGTTATCGAAATAGAAACGGGTGAAACGTTTACTGAAATAAAATCAGAGGAAACAGCATTGACAAAAGAAAAAATTGCTGTTGAACCTGAGTCTGGAAAAATCATTGTAGCAAGCAAAAGTGGAGTAGAGAAGGAGATAAAATACCTGCCAGAAGAAGCAAAGGAAAAAGCTATGAATTATGGCAAATTTGAAAATGTTGAAAAGATCGAACTCAAAATTGAAGGGGAAAATGCGATATATGAAATTACTGGGAAAAAGACAAAGTATATTTTATGGATATTCCCTGTTTCTTCTACAGAAATAATTAAAGTTGATGCAGAGACAAATGAAATTCTGGACTGATTCAGCTTTAAATAATTAAATACACATACATACACATATGTCAACGAAAACTATATCTATTACAGAAGAAGCATACACGAGGCTTCTTACAAATAAAAGAGAAAGTGAAAGTTTCACAGATGTCATAAACAGAATTACTGGAAAGACTGATCTTTTAAGATATGCTGGAGTACTAACTGAAAATGAAAGTCTGTATATAGAAAAAAGAATTGAAAATGCCAGAAAAATGAGTAGAGTACGAACGAAAAAGGTAAGACTATGATATTGGATACGTCATTTATAATAGATTTGCTCAGGTCTGATAATGGAGCTGTTAAAAAAGCTGAAGAATTACAAAAATCATCCGAACTGTTGTTAACTACAACGATAACTGTATTTGAAATCTGGCAGGGAACCATGGACATAAAGAATGATAAAAAAAGAACTGCAATATCCGAACTTTTACAGTCTTTGGGGCTCCTTGTCCTGGATTTCGACAGTGCTAAGAAAGCCGGTGAAATACATAGCAGATTAATAAAGAAAGGTGAGGAAATAGATCCAGAAGACAGTATGATCGCAGGAATATCCATAACACGGGGAGAAAGACTGTTAACAAGAAATATAGAACATTTCAAAAGAATCGGTGAGTTGCGTGTAGAGTCATACTGAATCATAATCTGCGATAAATTTCAATGCTGATACCACCATCTGACTTTGCTATATAACCTACCGGTTCTCCCATTATAGGTGCGGTTGGCTCTGTATTCTTCTCTTTTTATCGGTCTAACAGGTAATTCAAATTCTCCTTTTGCATCAAATACTTTCAAAGGTGTCTGTATATAATAGTATGTTCACTTAATTTCAGAACTTTTATATATTAGCAATCACCATATATTTCTTGGTGATTAAATTATGTGGCAACTTGAGAAAGGCGATATG
>JAGVVW010000003.1 GCA_018304635.1 Candidatus Aenigmatarchaeota archaeon | reverse complement strand
AAAATAAAAAAATGCTTAAAAATTCAGTTTCTAAACAAGTTGTCTGTCCTTGAAATTCAATTTCGGTTTAGCATGTTGTCTTATCTGATCCACCAGGAGCTGTTACTTTAACAGTAGTTACACCAGTGCCACTGCATGCATTAGTTAATGTATATTGTTGAACCTGACCCGCAATAAGATCACTTGGTAAATTATTACCTTGCTTTGAACCATCTACAAAGACAGCAATTTCATTCACGGCGATAGTTTGGCTTCCGACATTTCTTATTGAAACAGAATTTCCAGCAGCAGCTTCTATCCTAACAGTTTTCCCGAATGCAGTTGTCTGTTTATCTATAAAATAAAAAAATGCTTAAAAATTCAGTTTCTAAACAAGTTGTCTGTCCTTGAAATTCAATTTCGGTTTAGCATGTTGTCTTATCTGATCCACCAGGAGATGTTACTTTAACAGTCTTACTAGAGGTACATGGAGTATTTAACGTATACGAAGCAACCTGACCCACAATAATATCATTCGGTAAAATATAAGTTTGCTTTTCATCATCCACAAAAACAGCAATTTCATTCGCAGCAATATTCTGACTTCCCACATTTCTGATGGCAATAGAATCTATTGTAATAGAATCTATTCTTACCATCTTTCCAATTGCAGTTGTCTGTTGATCTATCTGCCTAGTTACTG
This sequence comes from Candidatus Aenigmatarchaeota archaeon, assembly GCA_018304635.1. Taxonomy (GTDB): domain Archaea; phylum Aenigmatarchaeota; class Aenigmatarchaeia; order GW2011-AR5; family JACRMX01; genus JAGVVW01. Next base: position 49,280 of record JAGVVW010000003.1, on the reverse strand, counting down.
TTGCAGTAATTTGTTGAAAAGTAGACTGGAACCAGATAAACGCAAAACCAACCAGTGTTATAGTTATCATTAAAAGAAGCACAATGGCAATCACGGGTGTTATTCCCTTCATATAAATTAATTATTTTTAGACAGTATTAAAGCTACGATTCTGATAAATCCTCTCAACCCTTTCAGCTGTTTTGTCCCATGTGAAATTTTTAGCTGTGGCATGGCCTTCAGCAGATAGGTTATTCTGAAGTTTTTTGTTGTCCAGAATCTTGAGTATAGATTTTGCTGTTATTTTATTTGTTATAAAAGCATTTTTCCCAGCAATTGCAAAATCTTTATAACACGAAAGAGCTTTTGCCATAACCGGCGTTCTGCAGGCCATTGCTTCTAATAATATTAATCCAAGACCTTCTACTTCTGAAGGATTTACAAGCAGGGACGCTGATTTTATATGCCTTATCTTATCTTTTTCAGAAACATAACCAAAAAATTTTATTCTCTTGTCATTAGCTGCGATATTTTTCAGCCTTTGCTCATCATAACCACTGCCTATAATTTTTAGTGTAGTATTTGGATACTGTTTCTCTATTCCTTTGAATGCTATTATCAGCTCATCAACATGCTTATAATCAACTAACCTGCCGACATAAACTATAGAGTTTGTCTTTTTTGAACGAATGCTATTAATAAACTTCAGGTCAATGCCACTGTTAATAACAGTTGCATTTTTAATGCCCAGCTGTTCTAATTTTTCTTTTGTCTGAAAGGAATTTGCTATTACTGAATCAAAAGCAAGCATAGACCATCCATATTCCATTACTTTGCCAACAAAAGAGTAGAATCCTGGATAATATTTTTTCCATGCATCAGCATAGATATCATGAAATGTTGCAATCATTGGGCGATGAGTAGCTGGAGAAAATATAGAAGCATACATTGCAATGCCCTGATTCATGTCAATTACATCATACTCAGATTTCATGCATCTCAACAGTGGAGATGCATAGGTTGCAAGTGCTGGAAGAAATCTTTTATTCAACGGATGCTCCATGCCAACGCGTTTTATTGTAATGTTTTCCCAGATTTCTGTTTTTGGAAAACCATGCAAACGAAGACTGTATACTGTAATTTCGTGTTTCTTGGAAAGCCGCTTTGCTATTTCCATATACCTTCGCTCAGCTCCGCCAAGTACATATGGATAAAACAGCTCGGATAAAATACAGATGTTCATATATCTTGATTTCACAGTAATACTTTTTAACGGAAAAAATTTCCGTTAAATTTCCGTTAAATTTCCGTTAAAACATAATGACTCTGTTTTTTGCTATTTCCCATTTTTTTTACAATTTCTTTGTTAATTAGTTTTTTCAGGTCATTCCTTGCCATACGGGGTGATGTTTTAAATATATCAGCATATATATTCGTTGTTATTTTTTTATTTTTTACCAGATATTCCACGGATTTTTTTTGTCTTTCATTTAATTCTAGCTTTTCTAAATATTCATTTGTAAGCCTGCTCTTTCTGAAAGTAACCACAAGATTTCCAGCAATCTCTTCGAATAAAGGTTCGGGCAGTTCATGACTTATGCATTCCTCTATCATTCTGTTTGTGCCTGTACCCCACTGCTCTATAAACCTGATTAAAAAGAAACATTTTCCAATCAAGGAGTTCCTAAGGATCGAATCATGCTTCTTCATTAAGTCATTTACTATCAATGGTTCAGGCAAGGTTCCGCATCCCCAGATCTCGAGTCTGTCATCAAATATTCTAATTTGTGCATTACCAGATATTTCATAGTTCCTGTGGCACACTGCGTTTACTATTGCTTCTCGTACTGCTTCAATCGGGTATTCCCATTTTTCCACTCTTTCCATACCTTTTATTTCAGCATGTAATTGCATATGCTCTTTGACGAATTCAACTGAATTTTCTATCTGACTTATGATGTTGCTTCCAAATACTTTCATGTCAATAAATTCCAAAGGTTCTGTTCCCTTAAATCTTGCGCACCTGACTTCTGCATGAGGAAAAAATTTCTGCGGAGTTTTTCCAAAAAGCAGAATTAACGCATTGGTCAGGCTTTTGTTTTTTATCATACCAGATCTTTTTAGAACATCTTTCCATGACAGTAATTTATATCCCAGATTTCTCTCTATTCCTGCCTTTTTCAGAAATTGCTTTATTGTTTCTTCATCAATATCTTTTAGTTTTGCAGACCTGCAAATTTCCTCATCCCATTTAATCTTTTTTTGAGACAGAATAACTCTTTTCAATTCATCCGGAGAAATAACCCTGTTTTCAGTTCCAATGCGTATATATGCAATCCCGTCAGAAAAGTATGGTTTATTGCTGCCTTCCGGAACTTTTACATAGATTATCTGATTTTTATGCTTTTTAATTTCTTTTATTTCAGGATTAAATTCTGGTTTTATTTTCGTATTTATAATCTGTGAAATTTTTCTGAGAGTTTTATCAGAGCTTTGTATGCCAGTTATTTTTCCTTTATCATTCACACCGAAGTAAACCTCGCCGCCTCTGTGATTAAGAAATGCGCATACCGATTTCAGGGCTTCGTTCATCTGTGCCACAGACTTTTTTAATTCTACTGTGTGGGATTCTTCTAGCTTCATGATATAATGTCAGCAAAAAGATTTTTAAATCTTATATGATTCTATGATGCATGAATTACAGGGAACAGTGCCTCGGTGTTGTCAAATACTTGAATGATAAATTCGGACCCGTGTTATGGCTGCCTGAATTAGGAGCAACGCCAAATAAAGCAACGATGATACAGATTAATAAAATCAGAGAAAGCTTTGACGAAAACTGGGTTGTTCATGGAAAAAGATGAAATTATAATAACTTATAAAAGTAATTAAATTAATATAATCATTATGAAACTTAATCAGGATACTAAAAATCCAACAGACATGCCAAAGCTCCAAAGCCCGTTTGAGCGGCAGGAAATTAATGGGGAATATATTTGCATACCGAAAATTGAAAAAGGGTATGAATGGGTATTTTCAGGGCAGAGTATCGCAATTGAAAAATTGGACGGTTCAAATATTTCAATAATTGTGGAAAATAATCAAGTAACTGCGATTTATAACAGGAAAAACAGAATTGATATCTGGAAAAAAGGAAACAAAAGATTTACTGAAGGTGTACTGGAGGCAATAGATACTGAATATATAAATTTGGCAAAGATGAAAGATGGCCAGTATTTTGGCGAGCTGATCGGGCCTCAGGTTAATGCAAATCCCTATCAGCTGAAAAGGCATTTGTGGATTCCGTTGTCAATATTGGTTGAAAGATGCAGGTTTAAGTTCTGGGATGAATTTGTAAAAGAGCTGGAAGATCTTGATGATAGCCAAGTCTATGAAAAAGTCAGCAATGTATTCAAAGGTTTGTGGAGCTTGTATAAAAGAAAAACAGGACTCAAAGGAGATGTTAATGAGAGCACCGGCTTTGAGGGCCTGGCAGCAGAAGGGATTGTATTTTACAGGCAGGACACAAAAGAAATGGCAAAACTTCGCAGAGATATGTTTGACTGGTACAAGGGTCGGGGACATGGACGCCAGAAAGCAAATTTTCAACAAACAGAGTTACGTTACAGGTAATATTAAATTCTATCGAAATTCTTTCCATGTCAGAGTTGCCTCTTCTTCATTTCCGGGAAATTAACCCTGTACAAAATAACTTCTCCGCCCCAGTTTTTGACGTATTCAAAATTTTCAAGCCCCTGTCCGCGGAAAATGAACATCCGTGTGAACATTGAATTTTCAAGTTCAGGTGGCATGTAAATCAGCTGACTGTCGCCCGGTAGTATCATTGCAGTGCCTGGTACCTGAAAATCATCTTCAGTCTGCATTTTCATGTATCCCTGACTGTCAATATATATAAACCTGTGGATTTTTAGAAACTGGTTGCCTGCCTGGAAAAGCATTTTCTTTTCTCCGCTTGTCTGATTCTGGTATAATAGAAATGCCTGATTATCTCCAACAGAAAATTCAGTTGCTATTACATTGTATGCGAGCAATGGTTTCTGGCCGCCAGCATTTATTATAGCATATGTTGACTTCTTTCCTTTGTCAATAGTATTCCATGTGGAGAAATAGCTCCACCACTGGCTTTTGAATATCAAGTCGTTTGAAGCAATGTAATACATCGGGTCAGAGCAGTTTTCAAATTTATAATAACGCAAAATATCCATTGCTTCTGTTTCATTATCCGTATAAAGTGTGGTTCCTATATCCTGAATACGGGAGCGTTTGGCAACTACTTTTTCAGGATCATAATCAAGAAGATAATGGCCATCTTTATCAATATATAATTCTGAATTCTGAGTGGCCCCGTCAAAAACAACAGGCCTGTCTGCAATGCCTGTTATAAAATGTCCAGGATCCCAATAAGTTGCAATTACAGTGCATTCTGGTGTATTGTCTTTGATCCAGTTCAGTGCTTCGTACCAGTTATTGCTCAGTACAGTTCCTGAATAACGGGAAATCTGCCAGCTCGGGTCATAATATAAAAAATATGCATAACTAATTGTAAATACTACTACTATAGCCATCATAATATGATACTTATTTATCCTCATAGACACCCTTTCTTTTTCAAAAAAGAAAGCCTGTACGGAAAGAAAAACAATTTGGCGGTTTTAATCGCTGTTATTTTTCTTTATTACACCCCTTCTTTTTCTTTTATTTCCTCTTCGCTTTTTCAAATGCATAATCCCATATTCTTGCAAAGAATATTGCAGAACCCAGTGAGATAACGCCAACCAAAAACATTGTGAATCTTACAGCAACCATGCTCGCAAAAATCCCGCCAACGAACCATATTACTAAAAGTGTAAAAGTATCTAAATGGTCTCTGTGCCTGATGAACCTGTATAATGTATAGAGAATCACATAAACTGTAAGCATGAATGGAGATATTAAGATTGCAATGCCGCTCAATTCAATATTGCTGGTTTTAGTAATTATATCTTTTAACTCACCACCTGCCATCAGTTCCTGTACAGAGACATAGACATTTGGAAATTCACCCGATTCACTTTTCAGTGCAGCATCACCGCTGCGTGAAATACCGGATAAGCTTAATGGCTCAGCTACAGCAGATGCAGCATAATTAAAGCCCATTGTTATTGTTGTCAGTATCACAAAGCAGATTATAATTATAGCTAAATTTAACAGCATTGCCTTGTGCTTTGTTGCAATTTCTTTTGGCTGTACTTTATGCAGAAAATATGACAAACCCGTATCTAATATCAGATAGAGTATAACAAAACCAGTAATTATCCACAGAACATACCAGTAGCCAGGCCAAATGTTTGCAAATATTGCCAGGGAAATTCCTGTGAGTGCTGCAAACAATAAGGATTTTTTAGTAAACAAACACCCCTTTTCTAGTGCTTTGTAAGACAAAAAGAAAAATGCCATGCATATGATGGGTATTAAAATAACAATCGCATCAGTGTCAGGGTCACCACCCAATGAACGGGCAACATTGGCTGCTGAAAACGTTACAAAAAAACCTGCAAACAACCCAGCTTTTCTGCTATAAAGAGCTTTTCCAATAAAATACATCGGGAATATAACAAGAGAAGCTAAAATAACCGGAAACCATATAAGCCACTGCCATACCTGCACGGGCGCTACAACATTAATGAACATGTACGAATAAGCTGCAATGTATGAGTATAATACAGGACCGAATGTAACAGCTTTTCCAACAGGAGCTAGCATTAAATAATCTACCGAAGGTGTTCCACCTGTTTGAACAATATCTATTGTTCTCCTTAAAAACATGAATGAATCAATGTTCCGTAAATATTGAAAATTGTTTGTAAAGAAGCCAAAAACGCGAAGGTATATACTAAACAAAAACATGATTACAAGAATTGCGAATATTATATGAGTTTTCCTGATTCTTACCAAGTTATCCACCCTCTACAATTTCATTGCATATTAGTAGCTTCATCAAATATTTCTATTGCACCATTTAAATTCTTTAACAACTACAGATGTTTGCATCTCCATGTGAAAATTATAGAAGAAAATCTTAAATAACAATGTTGTTAAATTCGAAGGATTTTATCATATGAGAACTTTAATCAACCCCAATTGAGTTTCAAAATTAAGAATTTCAAAATACAAATTCTTCAGTATCTATCGTAGTCATTGTTATACACTCTTTATACAGTAGATGGAAAACTTAAACAGATTATTCCCGAAATCAAAAAAAAGAGGAGTGATTTGTTACTGTACCATACCCAGTGCCATTCTTAACATATGTTTAATAACTTTTAATTTGGGAACAGACTTTAAATTCTTTGACAATCTGTCATAATCGTGTATTTCAATTTCCGGACCAAAATCTTTAAATAAAAGTTCAAGATAATGATTAGTCATTTTTCTATACGCTTTTCTCAGGAATAGCTGGCGCCGAATTTCAGCTCCCCACTGGCTAAGCCACTGGTCCTGATACGATTTCAGAAACATTTCATTATATCGCCTCAGGTTGATAGCGTCATTTATAACTTCTGCTGCAATTTCAGAGGCTTTCATTGAAAAGATTATCCCTCCACCTGTCAATGGTTTTGTTTGAGATGCTGCATCTCCTATTAAAACTGTTCGTTCTGACACCATGTGTTGAATGCCTGATGCAATAGGATATGAATAAAATTTATTTCTCTGAAGATCCTCCTTCTTCTCGAAATATTCCATGTATGATTTTGGCCGCACACTAGTTATAAGCCCGTGCTCGCCATTTTGGGGAATCTTCCAGGCAAAAAAATCAGGAGAATAATATTTATTCAAAAAAACCTCTATTATGCCCTTACAGGATTCTGCTTGAGACATCATGCCAAAATAAATCAAAGGAGGCTTCAATCCAGCTTTGTTTCGTACAATAGACGAAGCACCATCTGCTCCAACCAATATCTTTGCTGTATATGTGTTAGAATCAGTTGACACGCTTACATAATCATTTTCATAAGTAATGTCTGTTACTGTCTGATACCTTACATTAAGCCCCTTTTTAAGGTATGTTGAAAATTCCTTTCTTTTGATAATCAGGGCAAATGGCTCATTGCTGAAAATCCGTATTCTTTTGCCAGATGGTGAAACAAGATTCATTTCCTTAATTGAATCTTTTACCAGGTGTTTGGGAAAGTAATCCAAAAATGTGTTGGAGACAATGCCTGAGTCTTTTACGCCCGGCTGAGAATCTTTTTCCAGAACTAGTACATCCATTTCATCTGTAATCTGCCTTGCCAGGCATGTACCAGCTACGCCAGCGCCTATAATTATTGTATCATACATGAGATAATGAATCCTTAAAAATTTAAAAATAGAACCTTAATACATGAAAAACAGGTCATTGTTGTTAAAAGCAGGCATGATACTTGTAGGTCTTGTCATACTCAGCTTTGTCATATGGTTCTCAAATCCTGCTAAAGTTGCTGATATTCTGGCAAAAAGTTCTCTGGAATACATTTTGATGGCTTTTATTCTGGTAAATATTAACATGATAATCAGGACATACAAATGGAAGGTTCTATTGAAAAGAAAAATAAGCTTCAAAAAGCTTTTCCCAGTTCAGATATTCGGAATGACATTGAGTAATTTCACACCCGGAAAAGTAGGAGAACCAATAAAAGCACTGCTGCTGCGTTCACATAATGGCACACCTGTTTCTGAAGGCTTGTCATCAATAATATGGGAAAGAATAGCTGATCTGGTTTTGCTGGTAATAATGGCTACCGGACTTATTTTAGTTATAAGCATGAAATTCGAAATGATTTATATCGGATTGCTTTCAATCGGAGTATTTATAGCCGGGATCACTGCCTTGGTTCTGATGGTTACTCATGAACATTTCGGAAGAAGGATTTTCAGGTTTCTTACCAGATTCCCGATTATGAAGAAATTGGATAAAAATTTCGTGGATAGTTTTTATAGGGATGCCAGAGTCAGTAAAAAAAGTTTTCTAACTTGTTTTATGATAACAACTGTGGCATGGATGCTAGATTCAATTATATTGTATCTTTGCCTGATTGCTGTTGGCATAACAATAAATCCATTGCTTATTATCGGAATTATTGCATTTTCCGCACTTATTGGCATTGCCAGCTCTCTGCCTGGTGGCATAGGAAGCACAGAAGCTGTCATGATTGTTCTATTGACAATGCTTGGTGCAGATCCGATCGCAGCTGCAGCAGGTGTTTTGGTTTCACGGTTAATATCATTCTGGTATGGTGCTGGAATTGGTGTTTTAATGTTTTTGCACATAGCTAAAACAAATCAAAACATATTTTCAATGGATATCTCGGAAAAGAGTGACGAAGTTAGGAATTAGAAGACTACGGGAAATTTGTACTATTTTTACCATAACTTTAAATATTTTACCATTGATATATATCATAGGGTGATACCATGAAAACCGAATTGAAGTGCGATACACACGGAAGATTATATTTGAATGAAAGTGTAAGGGAAACATATGGGACACGATTTATAGGGATTTTCATGCCGGATAGAATTATCCTAAGACCTTTGGTTGATGACCCTATAAAAGATTTTCATGAATTAGGTAAAACCTTGCCTAAAAACATAACTATAGGAGATATGAAAAAGGCTATAATGAGGAGAGCAATGAAAGAAGCTGCGGAAAACGCAGCACGAATTAACCGTGCCGCAAAAAAGAGGTGAATAAATGCCATATGTTGACACTGACTTTTTTCTGGCATTGTTCAAAGAAAAGGATTGGCTTAAGCCTAATGCCAGTCTGCTGGCAAAAAAATATCAGAACAATTTATGGACATCTTTAACTACAGCTATTGAACTATTCATGCTATCAGAAGAGTACAATCTTGATATAAATCGTGTGGCAAGAGACCTGATTCAAATGACTATAATTAAGGGCGTGGATGCCAATACAGTATTTGTCGCAGCCCAATATATAGAGGAAGGTATGACAGTTTTTGATGCTTTTCATGCAGCATTCTGTGGTAGTGATGAAATGATCAGCTCGGATAAAAAATTTGACAAGTTCGGAATTTCAAGGATACAACTGGAGAGATACTGACATCAAATACAGTGTGACTTGTATCCCAGCTTTCTCCATTTTTATCCCCCTCGTTGTTCCATGCTCTGTTCCAGTAAATTTTGGCTATAATTTTCAGATGATAATCTCTATGTTGTCAGAATTTCGCGTATCCCTTGCTCCAGTGAATACTGTGCTTTGAATCCCAAAATTTTGCCAGCTTTTCTTGTATCAGCATTTTGTTCGCTGATATAATTCTTTACAGGAATTTCAATAAATTGCGGTTTGATGTTTTTACCCAAAATTTTATTTAAAATTCTTATCAGATCTACGAGGCTGTGAGATATGCCGGTGCCTACATTAAAAATATCTGATTTTATACCTGATTCCATTGCAAGTATGTTTGCTTTTGCAACGTCCTTGACATAAGTAAAGTCTCTTGTCTGTTTACCATTGCCATAGATTACAGGTGCTTTGTCTTTTTGCATATCCCATAAAAACTGGGATACGAGGTTTGCATAAATTCCTTTTGTTTTTTCATGCGGCCCATAAACACTCATGTATCGCAAGCCAGTTATTCTGATGCTGTACTGGCTGGCAAACAACATAGCAAGATGCTCATTAGCAAGCTTAGATGCTGCATAAAAATTAGGTGGTATTATTCTCATGTCTTCTCTGAGCAATTCATTTTTGTTTCCATAGACTGATGATGTGGATGCATAGACAACACTGCTATTGTTTTTTCTGGCTGCTTCAAGAACATTTATAAATCCTTCTATATTAATGGCATATGCATGCTTCAGATCCTGAATGAACATGGGTGAGGATGAAGCAGCTGCCTGATTGAATATGCACACAGCTCCTTTACAGGCTTTATTTAATTTATCAAATTCTAAAATATCTCCCCGAATCGTTTTTACATTAATGCCTTTCAGGTTTTCAGGCTTTCCTAGAAAAAAATTATCATATGCTACAACATCATAACCCTTCTGCACAAGCGCTTCGCACAGGTTTGAGCCTATAAATCCTGCACCACCTGTTACAACAACTTTTGACATGATAATTAATGGATAGAAAAGTTTTTATTGTTGTAATATTTTTTCCCTTAAATATTTTTCCGGTTTAAAATGGTATTATGGATAGATGTGATCAGGCTGATCTTCAGAACCGAATTGAGGAAATTCAATACGTGAGCTGCACTGAGATAGTCAGACCTTCTGGCCAAGAATACGACGACAATATCTGGACATTGAGAATAGGATTAACTCGAAATCCGAATGGAAACGAATTGAGGGGTTTGGTAAATATGGTTAAAGGCTATCATGGAATTCATGTGAAGAATACTGAATACATTGAACCTGAGCAAACACTTTACGTATATTTCGGTCATAATCATGTGAGAACCGATGACTGGCCATTTAACTACTAAAGCAGGGGTTCCGTCTTAATCTCAAATCTCGCAAAATCCCACAAGGAAGTTAAGATATAACAATCGTTTCAATTCTTTCCAGCCCGCAAAAATCTGAATGAAAATTATACGCTCCGGCATTCAGGAAAACCATCGAATCGCCGATTTTTGGATTATCCAGAAAAACTCTGTAACGAAAAATATCCATGGAATCCGGAGTGCAGCCTTTGACACTATAAGCAGTTCCTGAATCAAGTTCACCCTGTATTTCCAATCGTGTATTCGCTATGAATGTATCCATGGCTGTGTTGAAGACAGAGCAGTCTAAAATAATGTTATTATTATAAATGTTGATTATTTTTGCTTCTAATTTTATGCAGGGTGCAGCTAAAAACCTGCCGGGTTCAATTACCATTTTTATCTTATTACTGTCCAGCCATTTTTTGAAGCTTCTGATTTCCGGCATTATTGCATTTATGTTCGGGTTTGAATTTTTGTATTTTACAGGCAATCCGCCGCCCATGTTTATCATATCTATTGATTTGAATGTTTCGGGCAGCAACGCATTTTTCAGATCATCTTTTAATGACCATTCGCTTATGTTCTGCGTCTTTCTGTGAAAATGAATGCCGAGGTTTTTGATATTTTTGTCTTTTTTCAGTTGCGGAATCAGTTTATTAATATGTTCTGGGCACATGCCGAAAACAAAATGCTTTCCTGTATGTACTGTTTTCTCTCTAAGTCGCATTCTGAGATATAAATCTATTTCTGAATTAAGATTTTCAAGAAGCATATTAAGATCGCGCTCATTATCAACAACGATTTTTTTTACCTTTCTTGTCAGGATATTTTTAACTGTTTTTTGATCCCATCCCTGTGCAAATAAAACAACTCTTTTCTTGTTTTTGATTAAATTCATTTCAGAAATTGTATGGACACTGAAAAGTGAACTGGTTTTTTCTTCAAGAATTTTCCCTGCGATTGGATTTGTTTTCATGCTATATGAAACTGTATCAGCAAGCTCTTTGGTTATTTTATATTGGTCCAGAAGAATTCCTGTGTCCAAAACAAAACGAGCCATTATATGTCACCTGATTCTGTATTTAGAAGAAATTTCATTACCTCATTTTCAGAGGGAGGCAATGAAATTTCCAAAATTATTTCTATAAGTTATGTTCTTACAATTATACTTTAATTAAGCCTTCTCTGTTTAAAATTTCCAATGAATTCATCATTGCCAGAGGAAATGTTATTGAAACATCACCGATAACTGTAACAGCATCTGAATCATCTTTAATTTTTCCCCAGCTTTTTGCTTCACTTGTTGTAGCACCGCTCATGCTTCCGGAAGTTTGATGGGATGTTGTCATATAAACTGCATAATCCAGGCCATCATTTAGCAGGCATGACAGGATCGCGTGATGTTTTGATACACCACCGCCGAGTGCAATAATGCCTTTTATATCATCAGGGCTTGTAACCATCAGAATATTTTCAAAATCTTTTACAACATCCACTATAAAATCCGGATGATCCTGCTGAAACATGTAAAGGTGAAACCCAAATGCGCCGTCTGTTATTGCCGGGCAGAATATTGGCACGTCTTTTCTGGATGCCTGATAAAGTATGGAATTTTTGTCATTAAGCATCAAACCGAATTCTTTCAGCATTTCGCTCACAGACCATCGGGATTTTTTTGCATAAATCTTCTCAAGCATTCCTGACATCAAAGACTCAAATTTTGCATAGCTTTCATTGGGTATAAAAATATTTCCAACACGATTTACACCCTTCTCATTCAGTTCCACATCATCTGAATTAAATTTGCCTATGGAAAACTTTTCACCAGAAGCTTTCATTATATCCTCTTCAATCCCACCAACTGTAGTTACTATAACATCAGCTATGCCAAGTTCAATGAGCTGGGCAAAAAATCCACGTAAGCCAGAGGTAATCATGTTCGATGTAAAAGTAAAAAATATTTTGGCATTAGATTGTTTCATCTTACAAAAAATTTTTGATGCCTGTGCCAGCTCTATGCTCTGAAATCCTGAGTGCTTCATGGATTCAACTAATGACGATACAGTTATGCCGGGCTTCCAGCGGACATCTTCTACGTGCATAAACATAGGTATAGAATAAAATCTTAAATAGATTCAATCGCGCCCAGCAGCAAAATCACTGATGAATCTATTTTTTGGTAATTTTTTGCACTATACTGTCCTATAAACTGCTGATATTTTTCATTGATATAGGAACTCACGAAAATAGATGACAGATCAATTGTCTGGCAATCAAGTGATTCCTGTAGTAGAGGAGATCCAAGTGTTATTATGTCTTCATTTTTGATTTCAATGAATTGCTGGGTTATTGAAAAATATATCTTATTATTTGCATAGGATATATTTGCCCTGACCTGGTCGGATATTTTGGCAATATCCAAAGAATTGTTGAGATTAATTATCACCGGATAAATGCTCCTGTTCATCTGTTCTCTATATTGTTCATGTCCAATATTTACATAACTATACAATGTATTGACAGCTTTCATTGTGGAAATAATTTTTCCTGATTTCTCACAGCCTTGTTCTTTGCCATTTATCTGGATTTTAGCCCATGCAATTATCTCTTTTTTTATTTCATATGGATTTGTTTTGAGCAGCTCCTGTTCTAACAGTGCAGGTGGTATATTTTTCTTTATGCAGTCGTCAAACGTTGAATTATAAGTATAGAGATTTGACCAGTCATATTTTGGGCGTCTGATTGTGAATATATTATCGTCAATTGTTATAATACAGGATTCGCCACAGGATGTAGTATAATTAGTTGTATTTGGGTATGCACTTTTGAAAATCTTTACAGCTTCTATATCTGTTTTGCATAAATTTGATATTTGCGATATAAAGCTTACTTTAGCACTGTAATCTTCTGCATGTTTCTTTGATAATGTGTTCAGCAGGGTTTCCTGATCTTTCAGCCATGACTGGGCTGAAGACTGAAACTGGCTTACAGCTCTTTTCGGCGCATCAATCATAAAATAATAATATATTGCAGATGCTGTCAGAATCATAATAATCAGAATAATCACTATAATACCTGTTCTTGGTTTTTCAAAGCCCGCTTCTTCAACATCTTTTTTTGTTATCTTCATACTCTAACCTTTCTTTTTATTTGTCAAATTTTCCAAAAATCTGACGACAGCCGAAGGCTGTCTTGGAGTTTCAAAAACGAATCGTAAGACGCATAAACCGAAAGATGCAAACGTTGAAAGACGAGCGAAGCTCGTCAAGGTACGCTGCATCATGCGTTTCGATGCGTCAAGTTTTTCGCTTTTGAAACAGAAAGCCTGTACGGAAAGAAAAAACACCCAATTGATATAATACCATGATACATATAGTATTACGTCCTTAACTCCGTCGCATATTATTTTCTTTTCCCAAAAGTTTTCTTTACTGCGGCAACTTGTATTCAATTACTGTATCTTCTGCATACATATAGATAACATCACCGTCTAATTTAAAATTTATCCCACGTTCTTCAAGATTTTTCCGGGAAAAATAGATAAATTCATTCAGATGCCTATCATCATACTGAAATCCACGAAGTTTATCTATGGCTGTTTTTACATTTTTAAAATAGTACGCAGTATCTGAGCCTATTATATCAGTGTCTTTGGTTTTACTGTATGTAGCGTAAAATCCAGATATGACAAAAAATATTCCAGTCAAAACAACAGCTGTTATGATAAACCACTGTCCTTTCATACTTTAATCACCTGAGCATGCTTTATCTTATCTATTAATATTACAGAATTTTTGTCAACCACATCCATATCAGTTAACAGTTTTACAATTTTACTTCCAAATGCATTTATTATAGTTGCATTTTTTATTTTATCTATAATCTGCATTTCATCGCAGATTTCAGTACCATAGAAATTTGCATCAAGATAAATATCCACACCGTCATGGTATAGTTTTTTTCCAGCCAGGTCTTTATCCGTAACTGCCAGCAAGACATCTGAATCGGTTTTATGAACTTTACACACGAACATATTTGTGACCCTCCCATATTTGTAACCCTCCCATTTTTATGTTGAACCGCGCCTCCTCTTTCTATATGATTTTCTTTGCTCCACATGATTCGCATTTCAATACAAACATCCGGTCTTTTTTTTCCAGATTTGTGTCCGGCTTGCCACATTTGTCACATCTGACATAAACCCTGACATAATCATTTATTTTTTTGGAAATTATAACCTTATCCACCTTACCGGATATCAAAAGGCCCTGATTTGTCTGCGAGCCAGGCACAGCAAGTTCTTTGAATAAGAATTTTGATATATGTTTAGGATCCCGTCTCAAGATTCTGGCTATTTCACTGAAGTTTTTTATTATTACCTGCTTTCCCTGATAATCTACCATAGGCTCAGGAACTTCAAATCTGTCCTGTTTTTCTGTTTTTTCAGGCAGGCTTCGTTTTGCCTTTTCAAGCATTTCCTTGTAATTCATTTTCTTCACCAGAAAAATACTTACTTCTTGCACTTTTAATAGTACCAGTTACGCCTAATACGCGAATAATTACAGGAAGTTCGGAAATGTTGTGTATCATGCTTAAAGCAATTCTTAAATGCTCAATTCGTGTATGGCTGCATTTTATTATACCTCTTTGATAATTTTCATTGTACATGTTTCTGATTATCCAGATTTTACATTCAGAGGTTCCTAGCTCTCCTAAAAAAGATATTAACGATTCCCATACAGCTTTTACAAAATCACCATAATTAACAGGATTATCAGATATTATTTCAAAGATTAAATATCTTCTAACATCTCTCATCACAGGCGGAAGAATTTTAGGGTTTGTCAATTATTTCAACTCCTTGCCATTTTAATCCCGCTAATTTTTTTCTGTTTTCAGTTATTATTTTTAAAGGTACTGAAGAAACAGAATCAATAGCATTAGCCAGTTCCATACCAAGCAAGTAACCTATTGCAGCCATATCCCGACCGGTTCTTAAATTCCATTTAGAGTGCGCATTGGATGAAATTATTATGGGCACTCCGTATTTATTGCATATTTCAATATTTTGTTTTATATATGCCAAAGCTGATACCCTGTGCTTATATGAAGATTCCATTATTTCACGAAAATCAACTTCTACTGCAACATTATTTTCAGCAGCGGCTTTAGCGCATATATGATCAATACCGGAATCTGTTCTTCCAAGCTCTGGATGAAGCAGAATATCAATCATGCTTTCTTCGCATGCTGCCCTGTTTATTTCATAATCACCACCGTGTACGCAAATGATTTCTGCCTTTTTTCTCGCTTCATTTGCCATGGTTTTTAATTCGTCGGGTGTTTTCGATTTTAAAATAATCGTCTTTATCATATCTAGTTTGGTTTCAGGCAACTCCCAGTTTAAATCAGATCGGGTTGTAAAGAATTTAGATATTCCGATGCCTGAAAAGCCCAAACGTTCAGCCATATTTATCATATCTTCAGTGCTGTTTTCACCTACAGACTGGGTACTGTGCACTACTAAATCGTAAAACTCCATTAATTATTATTGGCTTAGAATAGATTAAAAGCATGAAAATGGCTGAAAATATAATTTGCGATAAATGTAAATATAACAGCATTTGTCCTAAAAGTATTTTTTTCATTTCTCTCTGCTTTTCTTTCCTGCACTTGTCAGCCCCCTGAAAACTCTTCTTCTCTGGTTCAGGAGTGGCTTCATGTTTTTGTCTGATTTTATAACAGGATGGTATTTGTCATACATAATGATTTCATAATATTTGTATTGTCCATCTTCGCCAGCATAATAGCTGTTAAGAACTTCTAGATTAGGAAATTTTCTTATAGCTCTTTTTTCTGCAAGTGACTGTAGGCTTTGGTGGGTTGTATATCTTGTCTGACCATATTTTGTCTGCTTTCTTGCCTTGGTTGTTCTGGGTCTGTTTCTCCCGCCTTTAGGAATCCTGCTTCTCACAATAACCATTCCTTGCTTGGACTTATATCCCAAAGAATGGGCTCTTATAATTTTGGTTGGTTTTTCAACCCGATTTACAGAATCCTGTGTTCTCCATTTTCGGACATAAGTTTTATAGTTCTCGATTTCTTTTGGTTTTTTCCAGGCTTCACGAAAATATTTATAAAATGACATATATGCACACTCTTTTCTTTATACAACCTACAACCATTATAAAAATAAAGTATTTAAAATTAAAAGACACAGAATATAGCATGAATGCAGGTGCTAAACTTATTATCGGACTGATAATTCTGATAGCCGGTATATACTGGTATGCCAGCCCAAGTGTTATGAAAATAATCGGAATTGAAAGCACAAGAGCTGCGCTTGCCACAGTTTTCACAGGCCTGTTCGGACTGTTCCTTGTATTCATCGGACTAATAATCACATGGATAGAATACGAAGACATTAAATGGTCAAGGCGTGAAAAGAAAGAAGCTGCAACAGTCAAGGACATCACAACAGCGACAAAGTAAAGATTATCAGTCTTGGAGTTAGAGGGATTTCAAAAACATACCCCATGATTTACACTGAAGGATATCGTGGGTATTTGATTTTTTATTGTAAATAAAGTATAGAACACACCCTATTTGCAGTCTAAAATGGCCTGGATATTTTAGGATTTATGGCGAAGCCATTTTCTGATATTTTACATTCAAAATATTTTATACAAACCTTACTTTAATTTCCTTGATACGTAGAAAATGCCTGTCACTTGTGACAACTACAGCCTGTTCTTTCCATGCTGTTGCTCCTATAACAGCATCTGCCAATGACATGCTACTGCCATAATAAAATTTAAATTCTCCTGATTTTTCTGCTATTTCCGGAGAAACAGGTATTACTTCAACATCAGATGTTATCAAATATTTCAACATAGCTTTTGCAGATGAAGTACTTTTCCATCTGGCAAAAATATAAAATATCTCTGAAAGCGTAAGAGAAGAGATTATAACTTTAGCATTTCCACTATCAGCATTTATTAACTGTAAATAAAGTATAAAACCGCCGCCTTTTTAGGCTGCGGCTGTTTCTGATTAAAGTCAGTTAAAAAATTAGCTGACGAGCGGAGCGAGTCAGCTTACTTGATCAAATCAAATCTAATCTATTTATGTTTTTCATTCTGTTCTTCATCTATTTTCTTCACAAATTCCGTAGTAACAATCGGCTCTTCTCCAACAATTACAGTATGTTCTGCCTGCGATACAAATTTCCCGGATTCCTCTCTCAGCATAGGATAGTCATAAAGCACTCCGCGCTGCCGCAATTCATGCAGGCCAAGTCTTAATTTGATTGGTGTAAAATTAAACCAGCGCTCAGTAAAAGGCAGTCGCTGCCTGTCTGCAACTAATTTAATTACTTCACGGGCTGTTTCGCTTCTGACAGGTGCTGGAGCAACTAAAGTGTAAATCATTATACTGCCGGAATCTTTTACAAAGCCTTTGCCATCAGTTGCAAACGGTTCAATTGCAATAACCTGATCCTGTTTCAGGATTTCTGTGCCAACCGGGATATTAGGTATACTGGGCTTTGCATGTAAATCAAATCTTTCAAGTCCATGACCTGTTAAGTTAGTTATTGGATTAAAGCCCCTGGATTCAATTGTATCTCTGATAACATGGCCTATTTCAGAAACTTTTGTTTCTGGTTTGCAAAGTTTTATAGCATTTTCCAATGCAAGTTCACTGGCTTTTACCAGATCTTCTTTGGATTTGTCCAGCGATATGGAATAAGCTGTATCACCGATATAGCCGTCTATATGAACGCCAATGTCAACTTTTATTATATCAGTTTCTTTCAAAAAGACTGTATCATTTTTTAATGGTGTATAATGTGCAGCAATTTCATTTATAGAGAGATTAACAGGAAAAGCCATGTCAGCACCTTTGTTATTTATCAGTTTTTCAATTGCTTCAGCAATATCCAACAGCCGTGCACCAGGTTCAATAAGCTTTTTGCTTTCTTCGCGGACTTCAGCAGCGATCTTCCCAGCTTTCAGATATTTTTCATCAACCATGAAAATTACTATGGAGTAGAATTTAAAAAGCATGAAAATCTTATATACATCATGCTACAATTAATATCATAAAAATATTGACAGGTGATGAGATATAGCAGAAAAAAAAGTCATTAGTAAAATTGGAGTCATGTCCATGGCAAAATTATCCTGCATACTGTACGCTATAATAGGTTTCATATTTGGTCTGCTTATAGCTACATTTGGCGGAATTGCCGGGCCTGTATTTGAAAAAACATTATTTGGTGCTGGATTCGGCATGGCATCGATAATAGCATTGCCTTTGATCTATGCAATATTCGGTTTTTTGTCAGGTGCTGTAATTGCAATTCTATATAATTGTGTTGCAAGCTGGACAGGCGGTATAGAACTGGAAGTTGAGAAAAAGAAGTAAATAAATTTCATTTTCTGATTTTTAGATTCTTATATTTTTTAGATATAATTATTATATGTTATTTGACCATATCTATGATTCATGGAAGCCTGTACAGTATGAAAAATATTTGCAGATAGAAGCTTACATTCCATCTCGCGGTTTTGTATTGGATGTTGGAACTGGCAATGGATACTTTCAGGATTTTGTCCGTATAACAAAACCAGAATTAAAAATCATTGGCATTGATATCAGTTCTGAAATGTTAAAGCAAAATAAAAATCCTGATATAATCAGGGCGCATGGCGATTTTCTGCCATTCAGGCCTGTTTTTGATATTATTACCTGTTTTGATGTCTTGCATGTAATCAAAGGAACTGATCTCAAAATCGTAATGAAAGATAATGGATTGATTTTAGTACTGCAGTTTGTCCGATTTTCTGAAATTGAAACAGTAAAGCAAATTCGTGATAAACTCGCCGGCTTTAAAATTGAGCATGTTGAAATTTTGGAAGGTCAGGAGAAAAGTGTGTTTATGATTGGAAGAATGATATGATTATGAAACTTGTCTTTGTAGCCAGAACCGGTCTTTCATTATAAATGAACATTTTCTTGCTTTTGCCTCATTTTCGTCATTGTCTCGTCGAATGTTAAAGTAAAACCATGTTCTCTGTAAGTTCTTTCTATTCGTTCCAAATCTTCATCAGACAATTCACGATCTGTCTGAAAGCAAACCGTTAGCGGGCACGCCCTTGGCATCCAGCAATACCTTGGATAAATCCTAAGATCTCCCAATGCCACCCGGTGTTGATCATAACACCTAAGGTGTTGGGGAACTTCTTCTGTTGTTGCTGTCAGTGCATAAACATATACCATACTTTAAAATATCATACAAAAACATTTTAATATCTATAATAAACCCGCAAAAACACAAATTATTTTACAAATTCTACATTTTTCATGCCTCTGAAATCTTCGTCACCTGTCAGGAACTTAACACCATATTTTCTGGCCATGACATAACCTATGACATCAGCAAATGACATAACTTTTTTTCTGAGTTTTAATTCGGTAGCCTGTTTGATGTCACCAGAAGTAATCGGAACTGTGTGAGATTCATACAAATCCAGATATCTGTCAGCTATTTGTCTGCCTTTTTGCCTTTTTAGTCCATAATTCAATTCAACCAGATTAAAAACTGTAGTTAAAATCGTCATGTGTTTATATTTTTCATAAGAAGGATTACCGCGAATGATCTCGAAAAACGCATACGTGTCAAAAAAAATTACATTAGTCTTCATTCCATAACTCCTCGTCAACTTCCTTCAATATCTCAGTAGTAGATTTAGAAAATTTCAATGTGCCGAATGTTTTTTCTATAGAATTCATATTTTTTTTGACTATAATTTCAACTATATCATTCGGCTGTATTTTTTCTTTAATTATACCCTCTCTGGGTATAACTATACCCAAAGATCTTCCCCATGTCCTGACTTTTGATTTAAATTCTATCATAGTACCACCATGATTATATTGATATAATCAAGTATAAAAAGGTTTGGAAACAAGACAATACCATGCCATGGAATAAATTCGTAAGAGAATGCGAAGTAGTAGCTGGTGAATACAGCAATAGACTTATCAAGCCGCCAAAAAACATAGATGCTGATCTATGCCTGCCGTGTTTTGAACTTGATGAAGAAAAATTCAACACGCTTGTTGAAAAGATGCGCAAAGCAAAATTCAACTTTATAAAAGAAATTAACACAGTCGGCCGCTATATTAATTTTTACATAAATTCTCCTGAATTCTCAAAAATGGTTTTGTCAGAATGCAGCAAAAATTATGGCGCGCAGAAACAGGATAAGATTTACATGATCGAATTCTTTCATGCTAATACGCATAAGGAAATGCATATTGGTCATGTGCGAAATGCATGCATTGGCAATGCTGTCTGCAGAATTCAGGAATTTTTAGGTAATAAAGTGATAAGAGCAAATTATCAGGGTGATATAGGGCCGCATGTTGCAAAGGTTATGTGGGGATATAAGCACCTAGGTTTGAAAGAGCCAAAAACCGGAAAAGGTGAATGGCTTGGAAAAGTTTATGCTAAAACGAATAATTTCATTAAAGGAAACGAAAAGCTGGAAAATGAAATAAGGAATATAACAAAATCAATGTATGATCAGGATAAAAATGTAATGAATGAATGGAAAAAAACCAGGAAATGGAGTCTGGAATATTATGACAGAATTTATAAAGAATTTGGTTTAAAATTTGACAGGCTTTATTTTGAAAGTGAAGTTTATGGCAGCGGCATAAAAAATGTGAAGAAACTTCTGAAAAATCACATTGCAAAAGAAAGTGAGGGCGCTATAATAGTTGATATGAAAGACAAAAATCTCGGGGTTTTTATTCTTTTGAGAAGTGATGAAGCTCCGCTTTACTCTACAAAGGATATCGGCTTAGCCGAGCTTCAGTTCAGGGAATTCAAATTTGACAAGCTGATTCATATTGTCGGTTCAGAACAGAAATTCTATTTTCAGCAATTATTTGAAGTTTTAGGAATGATAAGACCGGAATATAAAGAGAAAAATGTTCACGTGCCTTATGAGCTTGTAACCTTGAAAACCGGGAAAATGTCATCCAGAGAAGGCAACATTGTTACTTATGATGATCTGAAAAATGAGCTTGTTAAGAAATTAAGGCCGAATGCAAAAAACAAAAAAGATCTGATGAAAATTTCTATGGGAGCATTGAAGTACACAATGCTAAAAGCAGATAATAACAAAGTGAATGTTTTTGATTTGGATGAGGCCACGCAACTTGAAGGCCACACAGGTCCTTACATTCAATATACTTATGCCCGGTTGCAGTCGATTTTGAGAAAAAGTAAAAAGAATCCGAAATTACAAGCATTGGGTGAAGATGAAAAAGAAATTATAAAACAGCTTTCAATGTTCCCTGATGTTGTTGATAATGCAGGAAGAAGCTTTAGGCCGCATTACATAACTCACTATCTTTTTGAGCTGGCATCAATGATGAACAATTATTATCATAAAAAACAAATAATCGAAGATGAAAACGAGGCTGGATTGCTGTTAATGGTAGAGGCTGTATGCAATGTTCTTAAAAGTGGAATGAATATGCTCGGAATTGAAGAGCTGGAAAGAATGTAATTTGGAAATTTATCGGAAATTTCCAAAATGATGATACCCTGCCTGCTTTTTTATACAATTTGTAAATTCAGGAGGCTCGCCAACAGCAAAATATCATGTAACTTTTTTCCGACACCTTCTAAAAAAGAAAAGGGCTTTACGGCACAATTCTTTCCACATCCCTCGGGAACAATACTGCTTCCCTGATATTTTCCAGTTCGAGTATTTTCATTGTCAACCGCTCGATACCAATTGCAAATCCTCCATGAGGCGGTGCTCCGTATCTGAAGAATTTAGTGAACCACTCCACGCTTGATTGGCTCATGTTTTTTTCTTTTGCCTGTGCGATAAGCTTGTCATGCCTGTGCTCCCTCTGGCCGCCTGAACTCATTTCAGTTCCTTTGTATATCAGGTCAGTGCTTCGTGCCCATATCGGATCATTGTCAAATCGCATAACATAGAATGGCTTGACACCAAAAGGAAACCTGTTTATGAAAAAAAAGTCACTATTATATTTCTTTTTCGTATATTCAGTCAAAAGCTTTTCAGCTTCTGTGTCGCATTCTTCACCGAATTGTACAGGCTTGCCCATTTTTTTCAGAATATCATAAATTTTCGGGAATTCCAGAACAGGAAACTTATCAGGAATATTGATCTTAATATTGAAAATATCCAGTTCTTTTTTGCATTCTTTGTTTATATGTTTCATCATTGAAATTACCATTTGCTCCTCTAATTTTATAATGTCTGTTTCATCTTCAATAAAAGCTATTTCAGCTGCACAAACTCTATGCTCACAAAGATGTCGTACTGTATGTGATGGTTCAGCACGCCATGAAGGGCCAATATCATATATTTTTTCAAATCCACCAAGAATTGTTAGTTGCCTGTGTAGTTGTGGGTCCTGTCGCAAAAATGCTTCCTTGTCATAGTAAACAATTGGAAAAACATCTGAACCGCTTTCAGAAGCAACACCCATTATAGATGGAGTAAATACCTGAACAAAATTGTTTTTATCAAGATACTTCTGAAATCCACGCAACAACTCAGATTGAATTTTAAATATTGCCGCATTTTTTGGCGTTCTTAAATCAACTGGCCGAAAATCCAGTCTTTTGTCAAGGCTTGTTTTGACTTTTGGTGAAGCATCAATTGGCAAAGGTTCCGCACGTGATAATATTTCAATTTTATCAGGCATTATTTCAATGCCATTAGGTGCTTGTTTGTTTTCCACCGCAATGCCAGAAACAGTTATAACAAAACCCCTTCGAAGCTCGCGGGCTTTTTCAATAAGTTTATTGTCTTTTTTCAGCAGGATCTGACTGCTACCGTATGAATCTCGCAATATTATGAATGCGATCTTCCCTAAATCGCGCACATCTTCAACCCAGCCAGCCAGCTTGGTGTTTTCACCGGGCTTTATTTCATTAGTGCTGTGGCTTTTCAGCATTCAATCACCCGAAAAGACGCAAGTTATAAAATATAGTCCAGACAACGAACCATACCACGAAATATGTGAATATTCCGTTTCCAATCCACCATTTCCAATCTTGTTTTATTTTCATGATACTTTTTATACCTATATATAAAACTACAACTATTATAATTGCTAACAATGCAGAAATAGGCGGATTATTTATCAAAGCGCTGATGTAACCTATCAAGGCGCCTATTACTGAAAAAAGTATTATTGTTTTTCGTTCCATATAAACCACAAATATTGATGTGATATGTAATTTAAAACTTTAATATATTTAAAAGCAACCAAAAAACACCTCTTCTTTAAATAGGCAATATCAACTAATAATTATGCTAAATATCATATGGAGGTGTATATATGGCAGGTAAACCAGCTTTTGGCGGTTATACAATAAATTTTGCAGGAAGAAAAGAAACAGTGGAACAGGTTTTCGGGAGTAAGCCAATTCCACCAAGTCAGATGACAAAACTTTTGTGGAAATATGTAAAAGAGAAAAAGCTTTCCTCAAAGTAGCCCTTTTGCAAAAGTTTTATATTCAGCAAAATTAAATTGAAAATATGAAACATATGAGAAAGTCTCGTATTACGAAAGACGAGCTTGCAGCAGATGTTATTTTTATTTTTATCTCCCTTGTTTTATCATTTTTTATAGTGTTCTTTTTTGACATACATCAGAGTTTCTATACGTGGCCGATTCATCTGAAATTTATCTTTACTTCGCGTGCACCGTATTATATTTTCACTTTGTTCGGCACCATTATTGGGTTTGTACTGATAAAATTATTTGTTTACGGGCTGAGAAAGGAAGAGAAGTGACAGCTTCAATATTTATAATTATCTCATCATAAAATTAACATTTATTTATATTATAGTGATTTGTTATTTCATCTGATTGCAGATCCCGATTATATATAGCAACTTCATCTATAATTCCCTTGAATCTATATGATCCCAATGTTCTATCACGACCTATCAATGAGCCATCTTCATTTGAAACAACACCTGTTTTGGAAAATTCCTGTAATCACAAGAAGCAGTATTATTGCGATTACGGGTGTTATCCTCTTTTTCATTAGTTAAGTATATTATTAATAAAGATTTCAAAACATTTTTTTACACATGTATCCCGACGACATCCAGATTTTTACATATTGCTTTCCTGTTTAAGATTTCCGAAACACTCGGCCTTGTTCTTCCATTATCGCCATTTATCAGTTCCTTGATATAAAGCCCGGCTTCGCCGCGCACAATAAACCTGAATTTTTTGCTGTTGATAAATATGGTTTTCAGGGAAATGAGTTTTCTCTTTCTTTTCAGATCACCGCGTCGATGAAGCACCCGATTTGGTGTGCGCTGATAAATTTCACCGATTAGAAGCTTAAGCTTTTCCAGATCCTTTTTTTCAATTGGCTTGTCAAGTATAACTTCAGCTTCATATGTTTTTTCTGAACGCTTTTCTTTTATCCGGGTAACTTCATTTGTATCACTGAACCTCATATTTCTTACATGTACAGATTTTGGGATTTTGACGTTTTTTAAATTAATGAGTCTTTTTTTCGGCTCAAGGATTTCAAGAACAAAAGGCCGCCATCCAAAGCACCGGGCATCAATATCTTCTCTGCCGAGACCGTGGAATTTATGGCCTTTTCCTTTTGTAAATTTCATTATAGGCTTTGCAATAATTTCTTCAACACTGGTTTTATAGAGCTTAATCCCATCCCTGTTTTCAGGCCATTTTGTCTGGGGAATTCCACGCTTCAGTTTCTGATATTCGCCGTAAATGAAAAGCGGATTTATTATAACTTCCAGCTTGTTATTTTTCATATCAAGAATGAAATTAATATCGGGATTTTTGAGTTCGAATTTCTTGCCTGTTGTTTTCTCAACCAGCTTTCCTACCTCACGGTTTATTTCTGCCTTGAGTGGTTCACACCAGTCAATTCCAACACGATCCCATGTATTTTCTTCTTTTCGAATCAGATCAAAAGAAAGTTTTGTGCCGATCAGGAATGTTTTGTATTCAAGATCAATTTTTTTAATTTTATCTATCCAAATGCTGAGATTATCAAATATGTCATCACATACACTGCATTTTTCTTGCGTGTCTGATTTTTCTGTGTTTTGGCTTAGTTCCTGGTGGTGGAATTTGAAATCAGGAAAATTATACATTTTCAATTCCTTTTCACCTGTATCCAGAATCATTGCAGCTACTGCTCTTAGTATTTTCCCCCTTTCTTTATTTGTATAGCCATGAAGCAGCTGACCAAACTGGCGACCGAGACAGTGATCGCATATGGGGTATTCCATTAATTTCTCGAGTTTTTCTGTGAGCTCCATATAACCCTTTTTGGAGAATTAAAATTTAAAGCTACCAAAAAGCGTTAACGGAAAAATATTATCATATATGCAATGAAATTGCCGAAATTAAAAGAAAAAAAGTGTAATCCTTTTTGGAGTTTTGGAAATTTTTGATAAATTTCTAAATTTCCGAAATCTCGAAATCTTGTCAGAGATTTCGAAAAAATTAAAATTTAAAGCTGCCAAACAACCTTTTTGCAAGATTTGAAATCAATAACTATGCAAAAATGTTGACGAAAAATATATTATATACCCCCACCGGCGATATATTTATCATGAAAGGCATTACTCCTGTGATATCACTTATACTTATCATAGTTTTAGTTTGCGTTCTGGCAGCATTATCATTCAGGTTTATGACTGATGTAATGGATATACTTGGAACAAAATCCAAAACAGCTATGGTTTCAGAAATTGAGAAAATCACAGAATGTGTCAGGATTGAAGGCATGAATGGAAATAAAATTTATCTCCGTAATTGTGGTTCAACGAACCTGACAGATATCTATTTTTATCTGGATAATAAACTCATTTCTTTCACTAATGAAACGAACGGCTTTAATCTGACACTATCACCGGGTGTTGGAGGATTTAGTGCTCCAATATCCATGAATAATCCATATGGAGGAATACGTTTTGTAAATGAAGTATCAGTCAGCACTCCCGGTGGATTGCGTGTTTTCAGTGCTTCAGACCCAAGTATCAGCGGGTCTGCCAGTATTTACAAAAAAGAAAGGTTTTTTGTTGTAACATCTGACAGGCTTGCCAAATGGTATGTTATTGAGCTTGCCAATGGAACATTTGGTTCGCCAATATTTGTTGAAGATAAATCCGGAACAGGTTCATGGGGAAACTCAATGGCTGATTTTGATAATGATGGGGACAATGATTTTGTCGGAGGAGATATACAAGATGGTATTGGAAAAATTTATATATTTTACAGCAACGGAATACCGTATGAACCCGGTGTTTTAATAGGAAACATAGATGTTTCTGTTCCATCAGTTCCGGGAAAGACAATTCTTCCGAGAATAATGGATATGGCAACAGCTGATTTTGACAATAACGGATATATGGATTTTGTTGTTTCCGGAAACAATAATATTTATAATGTATTTCTGAACAATAAGAACAGGACATTCGAACAAAAGATATTTTCTCCTGCAGGTGGTGTTACTGGAATGGGTAAAGATGCAGCTGATTTTAATAATGATGGCTGCAAAGATATTGTAGCTGATGCTTACAATGATGGCAGAATCGGATGGTTTGAAGGAGATTGTCATGGAAACTTTGATAACAGCGGCCATATAATTGCTGTTTCAAGTGCAGAATCATATGGTGTTGCTACGGGAGATTTCAACAATGACGGGTTTTTTGATATAATCACAAACCCTTCCAATACTGATAATCCGCAGATATTGTTTTTTAAGAATACAGACAATGATTTTGACCAGCCTGTGATTGTTTATTCAGATAGCAGTCTGAGTAGGGTGAATGCACTTGATGTTTTTGATTTTAATATGGATGGAAAGCTTGACATGGTTTATGTAACATATAACAGAAACAGTGCATATTGGGCTCGTGGTTTAGGTAATGGAACATTTGAATATGCCGGGCAGATAAGTTCTAATCTGGGTGCTGATGTTTTAGGAATAGCAACACCACGTCCTTTCTGGCGCTAGCTGCCTTTTATTTTTTGTAAAAAAGAAAATGTAAGTTGCCAAAAGAAAAAACATATAGCGATTTCATAGCATATTATTCTTTTTTATAGACTTTGGCAAATCTTCGATTCGCATATTACCCTATTTTCAATGAATAAAAAAGATGAAAAAATCCACAAGACTTATTTTCACATATAGCCAGCACCTTTTAGATATCTAATCAATTCACCATAACCCGATCTAATTTTATTGGCTATGATTGTAGCAGCTTCCGGATGTTCATTTTCCAAATCCTGAATCTGTATTATTTTGTTCTGCTCCTTCTCTAAACTCATCAAAAATACTCATATGCATCACCTTAATTATTTACAGCACAAAATTATTTATTCCTTTAATAACACCCGACGATCTCCACTTATTTCCCACATATTCCCATTTAGTTTTATTCCCTGTCTATCCCTTAATAACACCAAGTGGCCTCATTCTCGCAACCTTTGTTGAAATTCCTGAATTATGCACAGTTTCAATAACAGTTTCTATGTCTTTGTATGCTCTTGGTGCTTCTTCTGCCAGGCTTATAAATTTAGGTGCTTTTGCTAATATTCCTTTTTGTGCAAGATCTCTTTGGACATGCTCGCCTTTGTGCTCTTTGATCGCACGCTCACGGGACATTGTTCTTCCAGCTCCGTGCGCTGAGCTACCAAAAGAGAGTTGAAGAGCTTTTTCAGTTCCTTTCAATAAATACGAAGATGTACCCATTGAACCTGCTATTAATACAGGCAAATCAGGAAAACTTCTTGTAGCTCCTTTCCTATGAACATAAACTTTCTTTTTTTCTCCGTTAATTGTATGCTCTTCTAATTTTACAATATTATGGCATATACCATAAACAGTGTGCATATTCATATCCTTCCATGTTTTCTTAAAAACATTTTCAAAAACCTCTCTTACCCAATGTGTCATAACCTGGCGGTTCGCAAAAGAATAATTTACAGCACATTTCATTGCAGCAAAGAAATCCTGTCCTTCTTTTGATGTTGCAGGTGCACATGCTAATTGTCTGTCGGGTATTTTGATGTTATATTTTCTGACAGCCTGTTCCTGAATTTTCAGATAATCCGTGGCAACCTGATGGCCCAGACCGCGGGAGCCGCAGTGAATCATTATCATAATCTGGTCTTTTTTTTCAACACCCCAACTTGCATCAAATATATCAGTAACACCCTGAACCTCTAAAAAATGATTTCCAGCACCTAATGTTCCAAGTTGTGGAACCCCTCTCTGTTTTGCTGTATCTGAAACTTTGGAAGGGTCAGCACCTTCCATATAGCCACCTTCTTCTGTAGCTTTCAGGTCTTCAGCAGTACCATAACCATTTTTAACAGCCCATGCAGAACCTTTTATTAAAACTTCATCTAATTCTGAAGAAGATAATCTCAATTTCCCCTTGCTTCCGACTCCAACAGGAACCTTATTGTACAATGCATCTATCAGTTCCTTTTTTTTCTGTTCAATATCTTTAACAGTGAGGTTTGTCCGTATAAGATTAATGCCGCAGTTGATGTCAAAACCGCACAAACCAGACGATATTATTCCTTTTTCAGCATCAAATGCACCAACAGCACCCATTGGCAGGCCATAACCCCAGTGCATGTCAGGCAAACCGACAACAGGATTAATAACACCCGGCAGCATAGCTACATTTGTCAGCTGCTGCACAGCTTCATCTTCAATAGATTTCAGCATTGTTTCAGAAGCTATAATTTTGGCATCAGCATTCATTCCTGTTCGCGCTGATTTCGGAATGATCCATTCATAATTATTTATTTTCTGAAGTTTTTCTTTCATACGAATCACCATAACTATGGATTACTGTGATAAAATAATGTGCTGAAGATTTAAATAACGAAAGCAATTTTTCTATAAAATGATTCCGGGTCAACATCCATAAACACCCTGCTTTTGAATTTATTCTTTAGTACATTTTCCAAAAAACCAGATACGTGTGTATCCGAGCTTATAAGAAACGGATAGCCATAATGTACATCAACTCCAAGGCTTGCGAAGAAAAATCCTATGGCGATCGATTTCTCGCTCATAGGCATAGGACACGAAACCAGAAACAGCATATCAGTGATTTTCTTGTTAAATTTATCAGCAATGCGCTTGAATATCTCTGCGATTCGTGCGTTGTTGACACATGATCCTAAATGAAAAAATCGTTCACCATCCAGTAAACCACGACTGCCAAATTCAAATGCCACACACCCCGTTGTAAAAATGATATAATCTTTACTCAGGCGCTCAAATGTTTTTATCCATGCATCACAATCAACTCTTGGATTTACGCATCCTATCACAGCTATAATACCTTTTATATTTTTGGACTGTATCATGTCTGCAAGCTTGTTTGTATCGATATTATCTTCAGTAAAACCTATTACAACACGCTTTCTTTCACTCTGAATATTTATATTCTTTCCTCTATGATTTTTATTAGCCACAGCCTCCTTGATAATATTCCTGGCAGCAACCCGTGCACTGTGCAGGTTTGTTACTGGCATATGCAATGCATTGGGTATTCTTGCGATCTCATTGGTAGTGATAAGCTTTGTATGATAACAATCACATAAGTCTGAGAGTGATGGCATAATACACTGGGTATCAACTACCATTGCATCTATTATGCCTGTAGTAATAACATTTTCCTGTAATACAAAATGTGCTGCAATTGGTATACCATGACGGCTAAGAAGCGCAGCACCAGTGCAGCAAACTCCAACTAAATTAATATTATTATGTTTTTTCACCTCAATCACAAGCGCCTCAGCAAGCATTGGCTCATGTCCGTGAACAGCTATATTAATTTTTTTTGGATCAATACACGAAAGGTCCATTTCACCTTTCCTGATTTTCGGTTTTCCGAACTTTTTATCTTCCAGTTCTGTCGCAAGATATAAACCATAATAACCGTCTATTATACCGAGTCTCATGCACCACTTGAGAACATCCTGATAATCTGCATTAACACCCATTGTTGAAACATGCATTGCTTCGGATATATCTTTGAAATGCTCAAGTGTTATTTCCGGAACAATATCAAGCTCTTTCCAAAGCTTGTAAAGATATGGAGGAGCTTTGTGTTTTATATAATTCTTAGAGTATTTTTTCCCAAGATATTTTAGTAAATGATAACTATGACCGCAATGCGCAGCTGTTCCGCCAGCAGTAAATCTTAGAATGTTACGTGCTGCAACCAGATCCTGTGATGCGCCGCATACACCTTTTTGATTATGACTCATAATTCTGCATGGTCCCATTAAACATGTTTTGCAGCAAAATCCATTTTTTCCGATAGGACATGGCTCCATTTTTAGTCTTTCTGGCAGCAGTTCTATATTCTTTTTTACCATAATTAATTCATACGCACTGTTTCTTATAAAAAACTTGAAATTCCTGAATTAAAAACCAAATGCCCCTTTTACAGAATGGCTTTGTTGTTTATTCCCAGAAGAAGTAATGGCAATCTTTAGTTTCGTCGTTTCCAGTCCAGTTTCATCTGTCTGCCCGCGCGGAAATGCTATTGTGATTTTATCGCCCTCATTTCTCGGAATTATATGAAAATGAACATGATGCACAAGCTGGCCAGCAGCTTTGCCATTATTCTGAAGAATATTTATTCCTTCCGGCTTCAATACACTCATGATATGACTGCTCAGTTTCCTGACAGTTGAACTAAGATGTTTCAGGTCATCCTCGTCCATTTCCATGATTGTCGCAGCATGTTTTTTTGGAATTACCAGAGTATGGCCTTCGCTGGCAGGATTAATATCCAAAAAAGCCACGGTATGTTCATCTTCGTAGACTCTTTTAATGGGAATTTTTCCAGCTGCAATTTTGCAGAAAAGACATTCTTCCATGGATATTAAATAGTCCTAAACCTTTAAATGTGGGAGATGAGTTTTTAATGGTAAAGGACCGTGGAAGAATTATAATGAGAAATATGAGAAGCATAGCAAATGACTTGAAAAAAGATTTCGAATTTGCAGATAGAACTGAAAAAGCCTGGCAGGAACGTGATAAAGGTAGATTTGAGACTAAAACTAAAAATAATTTCCTCAAGGAGTTAAAGACATGCTAATTATTCCTGGAACTTTACCACAAGGATGAACAATAGGAAATGTTTTCAGGATTTCTCCACCTCAATATCCAGCCTATATTTATATATTCCGGGTCCCCATGGCAAAACTTTCTGGGGCTTTCTGAAACTTACTTTACCGCGAATCAGTTTCCTGATTTCTTTCTGCTTTTCTTTCAATTCATCCTCGCCTGAAAAGAAATAAATATGGATAATTCCTCTGTGCTTCAGGCAGCTGACAGCTTCATCCAGATAATTCAAAGCTTCATGCGGCAGTGGCATAAAAACACGGTCAAACTTGCCGGAGAATTTTTCAATTTTTACCCTGACATCACCTGATACAGCTTCAACATTGTTCAGCTTGTTTAACCTTATATTTTCCTTAAAATATTCCACAGCTTTTGGGTTGGTTTCTATACCAACAACCCTGCGGCATTTTTTTGCCAGATAGACAGGTATTGGCCCGATACCAGCAAAAAATACCATTACATTATCTGTAGTTTTCACAAGCTGCTGCAATCTGCTGCGTTCTGTTGATTCCCGGCAGGAAAAATAAGCTTTTCGCGGATCAACTAAAAACCTTAATCCATGTTCCTTATGTATGACTTCTGTGTCATTTGAACCAGTAAGAATTTCATATTTATAATTTCTGAACATACCCTCGCGGCTGTGTGTTCTATTCAGAATGCAAACAGCGTTTTTATACAATTCAAGAAGAGCTTCAGCAACCTGTTTTTTGTACTTCTTTAGTTCGCTGGGAAGATCAATAATAATTATTGCCCTTTCCCCGCTTCCCAGAATGTCAAAAGAATTCGGAATAAAATCAAACAAGCATTCCGGAACAATGCTTTTCAGTTTTTGTTTTAACTTCATTCTTCATCCTCGGGGAAAGAGTCGTCATCTTCTTCTTCATCAAAATCATCATCGTCGAATGGATCACTTTCATAATCATCTTCGAATTTTTTCATAAGGATACCTCTCTTTTCAAATGTATTTGATTTTGTATATTTAGAATATTTAAAGTTTTATTTTGCATTCAGTTTGCTGAATGTGAAAGTATTTTGCATTCAGTTTGCTGAATATATTTTTGAAAATACACGTTACGAAAATTAGGTAGGATTTACGCAAAGCTTTTATTCTTTGGAGATATATAGATATGTTAGTGGGAACACAATCCCACCGGATTCTGGTTGCGTGTGTCGTGATCGGGTTATACTGAAAGGAATTTGATGTCATTTTTACGATAAATACATATGTTATAAGAATATCCGAGTTTGAACTAATGAAATAACTACCTTTAAGAAGCGAAAAACCTTTTAATACTTTTCGGTAGTAGTAATATCTGATTAAAAAAGGTGAATAGTATATGATTCAATTAACCAGTGCATATGAAATAAGTGAACACAATATCAGATTATACGATTCACCCCGGCCCATGACCATAGTGTGAAAGAATTGCAGAAAAGACATTAGGTGTTTTGGGTGATGATTAAGGCGATTTTTATGTCAGGAATAAAACATTGTAGAAGCTGTAAAGAAGGCCGCATAGTGGAAGCTCGGGGTCTTGTATTCTGCGGATTTTGTGGTAAAGAATTTGCAAGCAGGAAGTGAGTAAGATGAGTAATGGATTTACAATAATGGATTTACAAAAGAACAGAGAAAATATTTCGTTGTTTTACACGACAGGTTGGAGGTAATTATATGAAAATTGTTGAAGTATGTTCAGTACATTACTACGGAATTCATAATAAGAAAGATTTGAATGTTGTAAAAAGAGTGACAGAGACAGATACAGGTGAAACCTTTCCTTTTCTTAACACATAGTGGCGATTCGTCAGGGTGTTATGTAGCGTTCGCCTTTTTATTCTTTTTCCCATGAGTAGGAAAAATTTCCCACGACTCATTTTCGAACACAAGTATTAAAAGAGTAATAAATATAGATTTCACCAATGCCACCCAAAATTATATTAACAGCTGACCGTTCGTGGATGAGCAGCTATAATGATATTATATTTACTGGTTTTGCTACTTGTTTTCCAAGAAAATATATTCCTGATTTTGTATTTTACAGGATGTTTGCACCTTCTGTCGAGTATGAAAAAGACGGCATTGTAAAACAGTCACCTTATGGCCTGAGAAAAATTGAGGCAGCTTTGATTGAATACGGATTTAATGAAGAGGATATAGCTGTTGTCCAGCCAACAGAAATTCACAGATTTGCTAAAGACGCCAAAGTTGTTGGTATTTGTGGAAATGATATTATGGGCAAAGGCCCGACAACACGAATATTGACACAGCTTATTGAAGCTCCGCAAACACAGGCATTTTCAGCCAGTAAATTCAGAGAGTTGATAAACTCCTTAGAAAATTACAAGCACCTGAAAAAAATTGTAGGAGGCCCGGGTTCGTGGCAGTTGATTAATGAAAAAGTAAATGCAGATACAATAGTGTTAGGTGAAGGTGAACTGGTTGTTGGCGAACTTTTTGAAAAAGCCATAAAAGGCGAGCCTTTGCCGAGAATTATTGAAGGCAGAGTTGTTGACGTTGATAAAATACCACTGATCAGGAAACCATCTATATGCGGTCTGGTGGAAATAGCACGCGGCTGCGGTAGGGGATGTAAGTTCTGCAGCCCGACAATGAGGAATTTCAGGTGTTATCCAATAAAGAAAATAATAAGCGAGATTCAGGTAAATCAGGCATCAGGTGAACAACATGTAATTTTGCATGCTGAAGATGTAATCAGGTATAAAGCAAATAAAATTAATGTTAATCCGGAAGAAGTTATAAAACTCTTCAGAGCTGTGACAAAAATTACTGAACCCAAAAACGTCAGCATAAGCCATCTCGCACTTTCTTCAGCTTTGCAGGAGCCAAAATTAATTGAGCAGTTGTCAGAAATATTAGAGCTTGGTTCCAAAGATTCGCCATGGATATCAGGCCAGACAGGAATTGAAACAGCCAGTATTGATTTAATCAAAAAACATATGCAGGGAAAAACCTCACCATTCAAGCCAGAACAATGGAAAAATGTTGTTCATGACAGCTTCCAGCTGCTCCATGACAACAATTGGGTGCCATGCGCAACATTAATCATGGGCCTGCCTGGAGAAAAAGAGCAGGACATGGTTGAAACAATTGAACTGATTGAAGATTTAAGAAATTATAAAAGCCTGATAATTCCATTGTTTTTTGTTCCGATGGAAGCTACCCAATTGCAAAAAGAGGAGGGCTTTACAAAAGAAAAAATGAGCTATGCTCACTGGGAACTTCTGGCTGTGTGCAATAATCACAGCATCAAATGGATAAGAGTGCTTGGCAACGACATCCTAAAAAAATCAAACCCTGCAACCAGATATGGATTGTCAATGATAATGGATATATGGGACATGGCTGTGGGGCCTTATATGAATAATATAATTCATGAAAAAGAAGTTATACTTCCTGGAAACAATCTAGATTTGATTAGAACAATTCTTTCTAAGCGGGCATATGGCACAACAATAGCAACAAGACAGGAAAGAAGAATCAGGAAACAGATTTGATTTGTATATGATGAAGATTTTCTTTACCCAATTTTCAATGGCGGCAAAGAAAATTGATGTGGTTTGAGATGTAAAATCATATAAAAGATTCATTATAATTCCTTTGGAATTACATGTGTCGTAAACATCTCATGTTTACAACATTCCAGTCTCTCCATCACGAACGAAAGACGCATCTTCGATGCGTCATGGTTCCCACGAGACGCATCTATAAAAATCTATCAAATGCGTCATGGTTCGTTGGAGGCTGAAAAAATCATACACAAAACGAACTCAACCTCAAAAACATTCTGTACCAAGAAATATAATGCAATTCTCATCTGAATTTATTAAAAGGCTCGAAAAGCTTGGCATAAACCCTGATATTTATTCCAAACGCACACAAAAAGCTGTTCAGATTTTTGACAGCAGTATTGAAGAACAATTAAAAACAGCATTTGGTGTATATCCTGTTCCGTGGTCCAGTGAATGCTACTTTACAGAGCAGGCAAATGAAATTTTCAGGGAATATCCTGATAAAGTTTTTATCAAAGACCCGATATCATGTGTGCCTGTTATTGCTCTTGAACCAGGAGAAAAAGAAGTTCTGGATATCTGTGCTGCACCCGGATCCAAAACAATAGATATTTGCCAGAAGGCAGAATGGGTTGTGGCAAATGATATAGACAGAAACAGAATTAAGCGATTGAGAGAAAATGTAAAAAGATACAACATAAGAAATATTACAATAACAAACAAAGATGCCAGATTTCTGAAGTTTAAACATAACATGAATTTTGACCGGATTCTGGTTGATGCGCCATGCAGTGGTGAAGGAATTATAAATAAAATAGAAAAAACAATGAAACTCTGGTCATTGAAAAGAATCCAGCGGTTATCCAGAATGCAGCATCAGATTTTAACAAATGCATGGTCTTTGCTCAAGCCTGGAGGTATTTTGGTTTATTCAACCTGCACATTTTCACCGGAAGAAAATGAAGCTGTAATCAGCGGGCTGATGAAAAACAACAACGCCGGGCTTGAAGAAATAAAAATCAAAGGCCTTGCATCATCACACAGCCTAACGTCATGGAATGGAAAGCAGTTTCATAAAGACATTAAAAAATGCCTGCGAATTTATCCGCAGCACAATGGAACCAATGGATTTTTCGTGGCAAAGGTTAGGAAATTAATTATTTAAGTTTTTCATTTACTGTTAATTATGGGGCAGTGAAAAATGAGGATATGTACAATAGACGATAATGTGAGTACGAGAAAAATCATAGAAATATATTTTCAGGACTTGCAAAGATCGAGATCGGATATAGAGTATGAAACTATGGATTTTCCGTATAACTTTGACAGTTTATTCGAATATGATATGATTTTCTGCGACATGAACAATGAAAGAGGATTGACACAGGGTCCTGACATAGCCAAAACCTTGCATGATAGAAGCTATCAGGGCAGACTAATAGGTATGTCGCACGGGATTGAAATAATTGAGCGTGAAAGATGGGCAGAGTTCGGTTATGAATATATGCAAAAATCATATTTCCTCGGGAACCCGAATAAAGTAAATGCAATAATTAATGGTGAGCGTATTCCGATGACAGAAAGAATAATAGAGCCAGTTATTACTTCAGCAGCACCAGCGGAAAACCCAGCAGAAAGCGATATAGAAACAGGAAATGCACCTAATAAACGTGGCTGTTTACTGGCTTTGATGTCTCTAATTTATAGCAGAAAATAATTTTGTCTTGTAATTAATTTGTCTCAGTATTATTTGCTCGATAGCTTTAAATATGATTAGTCATATTTATCATATAGGTGATTAAAAATGGAGATAGAGATATCCAAAGTTGGAGAAAGAGGTCAGGTAGTAATACCTCAGGAATTCAGAGAGGAGCTACAGATAAAGAAAGGTGAAAAATTTATTGTTTTCAGGAGTGAGGATAAGCTGATTTTTCAGCAGATGAAAAGATTGAAAGCTAAAATCATTGAGCAACTTAAGGAAGACATGGTAGATGTTAAAATAGCTGAAAGGAGACTAAAGGAAATTGAAAAAGGTCAATTAATTGTTCAGACAAAGGACGAATTTCTCAGGGATATGAAGAAATGGGTTAAAATATAGCAGGTGCCTTGATGAAAGTCATAAAATCAGATGAATTCGATAAACAAACAAAAAAGATAAAAGACCGGCAATTAAAGGAAAGAATACTTAAGCAACTTACGAAAATAATCGAGAATCCTGAAATAGGGGATTTTTTAAGTCATGAAAAAAGTGTGAGAAAAATATATATTCCACCCTTCAGACTGCTTTATGTCTATCGGAATAATAAAATTTATCTTCTTGATTTTGATCATCGAGATAAAATCTATAAGAAAAGACTGAAAAAGGAATAATCAATGCTTTAAATTTTCCCACAATTTTATCTTGCCTGTTTTCACTGCCTCTTCCAAAAACCAATTCCGTTTTATTTTTCCAGCTTTAAAATTTCTTTTCTCTCATTAGTTATTCAGAACTTCACTTTCATGTTATTCAGCCTGCGAATTCTTTCTTCAATTCGCGGGTGTGTTGAAAATAATTCCAGTACAGCTCCGCCAGAGAATGGATTCACAATAAATAAATGAGCTGCAGATGGATTGCTGGCTTTGATTTTAGGTGCTTCTGAAATTTTTTCAAGTGCTGATGCCAGATCAAACGGATTACTAAGATCTGCTCCTGTTTTATCAGCTCCAAATTCCCTGCTTCGAGAAATTGCCATCTGAATCAACATAGCTGCGATCGGAGCCAAAATGAAAATTAAAATTGATCCTACAATATTTCTGTCATCATCAAACATGAATACGTATCCTATCCATGAAATTGCACCAGCGAGTGTCGCTGCAACCACGCTCACGAGTGTATCGCGATTTTTAATATGGGATATTTCATGAGCTAAGACCCCTTTTAATTCATTTTTATTAAGCTTTTCAACCAGTCCTCTGGTCACAGCAACTGCAGAACGCTTTGGTGATCTGCCAGTTGCAAATGCATTTGGCATATCTGTGTCAATAATGTACAATGCAGGAACAGGTATTTTTGCTTTGTCACTCAGGCCTTTTATAATACTTTTAATCTCCTTGTCATCACAGGGTTTTGCCTTATACATTGCGAGGACCCATTTGTCAGAAAACCAATACATTATAATATTCAGAAAAGTTGCTATAACAAGGCCTGTAATAGCGCCAAAAATACCAGCAAAATAAAAGCCTATGGCTAAGAATATGCCTATGAGCAACCCAAACAGCAATACAACCCTAATACTTGACATAGACAAACACCTCAAGCTTTTTCTTTTTTCAAAAAAGAAAGACTCGTGTACGGAAAGAAAGATTTTGGCAATCTTCGCTTATTATTAATTTTCTTTTCTGTTACTTTCTCCACCTTTTAGCATCACTTTATGTGAATTTTGATTGATATTTCTTATCAGCATTTTTCCATAATCTTTTGTCCAATTAATCTTTCCGAATTTATATTCTTCAGAAAACTTTTTATGCCTTCTTCTAATGTATGCCTGAATAATTTTTCTGATAATTCTGGCTATTTGTTCAGGTTTCTGATGTGTCGTATCAATTTCAAATATGTTGCTTCTCTTGTGATATTGGCTGGCACTTATGGCAATGCTGTCTAAAATTTCCGCGTCAACATTTTCTCTTATTTTTTTTTCCTGCCACCGTCTTTTCCTAAGCCTGCTTCTGAGCACAATTGGATTGCATCTTAGGATGAAAACAAATTTACAATCCAGCATATGAGAAATCAGGCCTTCTATAATAACACCTTTTTCATTTATTACTTTATCCAGCTCATCCGCATCAATGATTTTGCAATTTCTTTTTTCATCCAGTTTAAATTTTACCTTTCCCTGTTTAACTAATTCGGTTATTATCACTAATTTCGTTTTTAACATTCTCTGCAACGAATTTGCAACTGTTGTTTTGCCTGTGCCTGGAGTGCCTGAAATAGCTATATTGAAATCGATTTCTGATGTCATATAAGCAATATTATCCTGCACAATAACTTAAAAAACCTATAAAAAGATAACTATACGAAATAACTCTTATGTCAAAGAAAATTCATCCGGTTGCAACATCGCGATTATTTACTAATATTTTTATATGCATGAAATGCAATGCAAAAATTCGTTCAGACAGAATGCGTGTTATTCGTGGCAAGATAAAATGCAGAAAATGCGGAAGGCGGGCTCTTAGGCTCAAGGCAAAGGAAAGCAGGGGACAGAAAAAGTAGTTATTTCGGTGATTGTAGTGGATTTTAAAAATTTTTATGATATAATGCAAGAAAAGTGTGGAAGTTTCGTAGAAGATAATTTTACAAGAGCTCAATTATATGGTTTCTATCAACAATTCGGGGGTCCGATATTAAATGAACATAAAGCTATGTGTTTAGCTGAAGGATGGATATCAGATGACAAGTAAAATTCAGGAATATATAGAGAAGCATAAAATAAAGTCAAGCGATTGTCAGTATCATACAAACAGGACAGTTAAAGGAAAAAAAGGAATCGGAAAGATGCGGGTTCTTGTTCATATGAATGGTGTAGCTATGGTGGAATATACGTGTCCTGAATGTGCACACATATCATATACAGAAGAAAAATGGAAAAGGCCTTTTTCTATAAAGTGTGAAAAATGCGGTGTTAAAATCAGCGTTCCAAAATTGCGCGAGCAGATGAAACGGGAAATGAAAGCTGAGAAGAAGGCTAATAGTGAATAATGAATTTGAAATAACTGACAGAATTATATACCAATTGAGAGTGTAACGATTTTTGCTGAAACTCCACAAGTTTCTTATTATCTGATTTTTGATAAGTCTCCGTTAGGTGTATTACCTGCACATGTCAATTTTGTATTAAATAATAAGCTTGTAGAAAATAACAATTCCGGATTATCGTGGTGAGAATTATCCAATCCTAAATAATAACCAACCCTAAGAATATCAACATATTAGTCGCCGATCACCCTCATTTCTATCGGTTTGTATTTACCAATATTCATCCTTTCTATTCTTTCATAATCCATTCAATTCCCCCTTTCATATTTTTTAATTTATATAATTTTCACTATCTTATGTTGTATGTTGCTCAATATATTCCCGCCATCTTTCCCGCGCAGATTGTAACACTTCATCAGGAGTTGGCCTTTGGCATGGCTGCTGTAAAAATTCTTTCACTTCAGCCAAAAGTTCGGGAAGATTATTTCTTTGTTCTTCCTTATCACCGAAATGTTTCATATACGCTGCTGCATTGCCTTTTAATGAAAAGTATGGATCTGTTATAACATAAATCGGAATCCGTCTTAAACTTTCCGACATTTTTGGATGTGATTGAAATTCATCAACAAAAACTTTTGAACCATATTCCATAAAAACATTCTGGTTTTTTGTTACATTTGCTCCGAGATAAACACCGCCAAAAGGCATATCTCCGCCAAATGCGAATATCTGGGTATCGTGTGCCAGCAAACTGCACCATTTCTTGAAAACATCAATATTTTGTCCAATGTTCCATGATTCTGCCATTTCTTCCATTGTTTCCGGTCTTCTCATTACTCTTTCATATAATAAATCCAGATATATGGGTCCATATCTTGCACATAAATCTTCCATGACCAGCTTTCTTTCAAATTTTTTTTCTAAATATTCAAGCCACCCTCTTTCCCGCCAGTTTTCAGGTATATATGGGAAATGTCCTGGTTCTGCTCTTTCAATGAAATATCCATCATCGGTCCATAATGCCCGTGCTCCGCCAAGACCTGTTCCAGGCAATAATAAAATTTTTGTTTCCTGTTGCGGTGGTTCTTCATTTCCATACACTGTTCTGACACCACTTCTATTTAACAATGGCATGTAATGTGCAGCACTTTCAACATCATTCAACGCAAGAACATCTATCCCTGTTTGTTGATTTAAATCAGCTGAATCAAAGATTTGCCCTGGAAGATTAGTTAATTTAATTCTACCGTTATAAGGCACTCCTGGAATACCTACACTTATTCCATCATTACCTCCAGCATGCATCTGTATATAGTCGTACATATCAGCTATATTAATTGTGTGATACGTGAATATCCTGTAGACATGATAATTATTTTCAACATTTATAGGAGCTATGCTTGTTTTCGTCGCACCAATATCAACAGCCAGGACTTTCATTAGAATATTTAACACAGGAAAAAATTTAAAAGGATATCTTTCTTTTTTATAAATTTCTTAGAAAAAGAAAGAAGGGTTTATTTGTATTCGCGCCATGTATAATTGCATTTAACGCATCTGAAAAATTGTGTCGGAGGCTCATCAGCGCTTCTTGTCTGCTGAAGCCACCAATATGCACGGCCGTGATCACATTTCGGACAGTCTTTTTCAGTTGTAGGAAGTACTATAGTATCCTTTTCAATTACTGCTATGTCTTTTGATTTTTTTACAGATTCTTTTATTTTGTAATTTATAGCAGGCTTGTTGATTTTTGCTCCGCAAGAACGGCATTTAAGAAAGCTTCCACCATCATCCTGCTTAATTGGAATCATTATTGAGCCGCATTTTTTACAAAAATCCATTTTTCACACCACTGTTTTCTTGCTTTTCTTGGTTTTGCAAGAATAAATAGTTTAATAGAAAACTATAAATATTTTATTCACCATTTCTCTCTATACAGCCATGATAACTTTTTAAAGTTTTGGTGGGAAATAAGTGGGGTGGTAATTTAGA
This sequence comes from Candidatus Aenigmatarchaeota archaeon, assembly GCA_018304635.1. Classification (GTDB taxonomy): domain Archaea; phylum Aenigmatarchaeota; class Aenigmatarchaeia; order GW2011-AR5; family JACRMX01; genus JAGVVW01. The sequence continues at coordinate 7,318 of JAGVVW010000003.1, read as the reverse complement.
TGAAAACAATAAATGTTGTGCGTTTGGATTCGAAGGGAAGGTTATTAATACCTTATCATATTCGCGAAATGATGTCTTTGAATAACCGGACAGAAATGATGATTATTAACAACGAGATGAAAGAAATACGGGTATTTCCATTGTTGAATAATTCTGCAATGAAGTTGAAGCTTGTTCTTAAGGACAGCCCTGGCAGCGTTTCAGTTGCTGCAAGAACGTTGGCTGAGCATAAATTGGAAATACTAATGAGCGAAATAAAGGTTATTGAAAAGGGCAAGACAGCACACTGGTTAGCTCTTTTGGATGTAAGCAAATGCCAGAATATAAATGCATCCAGAAAAGCTTTGGAATCATTGGATGCTGTTTCATTTGTTGAACTGACAAAACCATGACGTATTTAAAAACTTTATATGTAGAGGAATTTTTAGTACGGATTTAATTGGTTAAGATGATATTATGCAAAGCATTTCAAATGAAAGAGAAGCAGAAGAATATTTGAGATATAAAGTAGGCAATGAAATTTTTGATGCTGGAAAAAGATACTGGTATGAAAAAGCTGATGAAAAAGAAGGTCCGCACCATTTTGGTCTTAAGATAAGTGGTTCACAAATGTTAAACAACTTAGATGAACAAATCGATAATAAACCACCCGCTTTAGAGGAATTCTGTGAGGGTGTTGCAGCAATATACTGGATGCTTCCTGCAGGCTGCCTTGTTGGAGTTTTTCACGGAGGCGGAAAAGTACTTGAAAGAAAAATGGAAAGCTATAAAGAAAAATATCCGTATTCATATGAAATATTTAATAAAAAAGTTGACGGTGTAAGAGTGACACCAGAAGAGTGTTTGGAATTTGTCCATCCGGTCGCTGATGGAATTAATAATATGTTAGCATCAAAAATCAGAAGAGCTCTCGGTGGAGAAGTTTCTATAGAACAAATATTTCATGTTCCTGCAGAGAGAATGGGTACCAAAACAACGAGGGATGGAAGAAGAGTAGATATGTTACGCACAGGCAAATTTACAGATTATCATGCATTAGAATTAAGGAAAACAGTCAAAGACCCGAATAAAATATATATTATCTCGTTTTTAGGTTGCGATAATCACTTACACTTCAATGTAAATGCAGATGATATATTTGCCAAATCGATGACAGAAGCTCTTTATGCTCTCTGCATAGTCGATACACCTGTTCTTGATGATGAAAAAATAATTATAGAAACACTTTATGTAGACCAAACGGGTAAATGTTATGTATTTAAAAACGGATTATATCAGCCTGTGCCTGAAGGTGTCATAGAAGGCGGTATGTACAATAAAGTTGTTACGCTTGGCGAGCTATTACATTCTCAAAATTCTCCTCCGTATGTGGATATTTCAAGATATCCTGACATGCTTTATATGTGCATGACTCCGGGTGAAAATAAGTTTTCTGGTGCGACAAGAGTCAGAAAATATGCCCCTGAATAAGTTCAAAGAACAAATAACTACATCACCCCTATTATAAAAGACTCTTAATGCTTATGACATCAATTGATTATCGACAGGCTGTCAAAGAAGATGTTTCGCAATTACAGGAATTACTTGATTATTTTGCCGAAAATGGCCTAATTCTGCAACGGAAAGATGTTGAACAAAATTATGAAAGTTTCTGGGTTGCACACGATGGAGAACAGGTTGTGGGATGTTGCGGACAAAGAATATATGAAAATGGTTCCCAAAAAGCTGAAATATGTTCTCTGTGTGTAAGGGAAGAATATCAGGGGCATGGTATAGGATCAGCACTTGTGGGAAATGTATTAGCTGACCTGGAAACAAATCCTGATGTTGAATTAATATTTGCATTTACACGTGCAGGACCAATGCTTGAAAAGTTGGGTTTTGAGATGACAAAGCGTGAGCGTTTTCCTGAAAAAATTATGGCATTTTGCAATGAATGTCCACATTATAGCAACTGCGATGAGCAGGCATGGGAATATGTTCTTTAAAAAGAACATGATGGGGAGAAGCCATAAAGTATTTTACACAATGCCAGACACCATAACAACCAAAATCAGTTCCTGAAGTTCGCCAGAATCACTGAAGTGTTCGTGCCTATTATTCCTGGAATTATTTTGAGGCGCTCTAATACTATATTATTAAGTTCATCAATATCCCTGACAGAAATTTTAACAAGCATGTCAGTATCACCTGTGGTGACATAAACCCTTTCCACTCCAGGTATGTTTAAAACCTTTTTGCTTATTTCCGTCTCATTTATCCTGCTTTCTTTTCCACTCTTATAGGTTATTTTCACCTCAACCAGAGCTTCAATATTATATCCCAATTTCTTTTTATCAAGATACAGTGTATACTGTTTGATAATACCTTGCTCTTCCATATATTTCACCCGATTATAAACTGTGGTAACAGGCAAACCAAGCACTAAAGCAATAGCTTTGATTGGCTTTCTGCTGTTCTTCTTCAAAATTTCAAGAATTTTTTTATCTTTTTCAAGTATCATATGGAAAATATTTCCATTAAAAGCTTAAAAAGTTAAATAAAATGTAATTTTTACCTTAAAATTTGGTATAACGTTAAATAGATAGGAGTATAATCATTTAATAGTAGTATTAAGTACACACGGTGGGTGTAAGAAAAAGATCATAATGCCAAACCACGATACTGAACCGCACACTACATAACGTAATCATAAGTGATGTTTGTGAATTACAAACCAGTGGAATGGAGGGAGTTTGTGTGAATTACAAACCTGTTCATCTTGATTCAAAGGGAAGATTGCAGATACCGTTCTATTTGCGAAGAATGCTTAACATAGATGACTCTACTGAACTTATAATGACTTCTGACAATGGTCACATAAGCCTTACGCCCATGGAGAAAAAAATACCGCAGATAAAAATGACAATGCGCGATGACAGAAATCTGAAAAGTGTTATGAGAATTCTGTCAAAGCACGGGGCAGGTGTACTGGCAAGTTATCATAAGTACAATGGCTCTGGTTTGGAGTGGTCAGCATTTATTAACTGCGACAAAGATCGGGGTAGAACTCTGGCAAGAGAGATTACAAAAATCAATGGGATCAGTGATTTTGATCTGACGTTTTGAAAATGCATCAATATTTATGGAGAAAAATATTATATCTACGAGCAATACTTGGAAACTTCAGGGGAAAGAAGTCTTTTCATATAATATTTTTATAACATGAGAGAATTTCAGTTGCGATCTCTACAGCATTTTGCATTGGCTTTATTGCTGTCTTGTCCCTGCAATACATTTTCATTTCTCTGTCAAAAATAGTTCCTTGAACCGGGTCTCCGGCAATCAGTATGGAACCTGCTGCTATGTTATGCCTGTTGCAGTAATCCAAAAATGCTGCAGTTTCCATGTCAACGCCAATTACGCCTCTTGACTCGAAACAATCAATCTCATTTTGTGGAATATCTGACATATTCCTTTTTGACATAATTATACCATCTCTAACTTCTATTCCATATCTGCCATATGATTCATGTATTATTTTCTGCAATTTTTCTGAAGGCATTGATTCAGGAATTTCAAAAGGCAAGTCGTAATTAACAGAATCAGATGGAACCACTGTAAATCCGGGCTTGTTTACATTACGCGAAAACTGGCCGAAATATCCAATACCAATCACCTGCTTAATGCTGAAATATAGAAAGTATACATCTATTCTATCAACACAATCTCTAGCACCTGCTTTCAAAGGTATGTACAAAACAGATTCACCATTACGACAACCTATAAATGGCATGTAAAACTCTGGTTTAAGATAATGAAGCTCATGATTTCCATTTTCATCAAATTGTAAAACAGGCAGTGTAAAGTGTTCCCTGTCAATATCATATATCGAAGGTCTGGTATCGTCTCCTTTAAGAATTTCTGGTAAATTTTGTATTAGAAAATCTTCATTTAATTCTTCAATTTTGTCAAGATATCTGGAATTTTTAATGTAGGAAAATGCATCTACGCTAGCTGTTCTGCCAAATGTTACAATAGCTCGGGACACGTCTATAATAATTTAATTATTACTTGGTAGTATTTATAGTTAAAATCGCCATCTTTTTTCGTTATATATACCAATATTTATATCCCGACCCAATGCAGCGCCAGCCTCGGATACCCGAGCATCGGCATTGCAAAACGGACTTTTCCTAAAATCTGGGAACGCTCGACATAACCAGGATCAGGCATAGGATTGTTATCGCCTTTTATAGTCAAGCCATTTTCATCTTCTTCAATTATTCTGTGAACAATTGTATAATCAACATCATATCGCTGATATATTACAACATCTCTTACACTATAATTTCCACCAGTTACAAATAATAAATCCCCGCGATGCAGGACAGGTTCCATTGATTCAGATACAACAGAAACAAGAGGCATTGGTGTATTAACAGCCATTGCAAGCACCTGATAAAATATCCACGCCAATGCAACAAATATTACAAATTCAACAATATCTTTTGTCAGTTTATTCATGATAAACCCCCAAAACTATTATATTTGAATAATGCAACCAGACTATTTATATGAGCGTGACATAATATTTTTATGTTCTTTGGGCTTTTCATGCGTAATGATGCATATGTAATCAGGCGGAGATATGACAGACTGAGAGAAGCTGTAGATAAAATGCGCGATAAAAATAAAAAAATATATCTTTTGCGTGCTCTTGATCAGATGGAGCCAACATTGCTGATGATAGAAGAGCAGCCTGTTTCTTTAATGGAAAAAAGGCGGATGATAAGGTATTTGAATACAGGCATTGGAAATATAGGCGATATGCTGCATGCTAGAAAAGAGGTTTTAAAATGAAGGTTTCGATTTCACGCTGTTCAAAATGCAAACACATACGATTAGTTGACAAAACATCCGGTTCTATTTGCTTTGCGTGTAAGCAAGGTAAATCAAGAAAGTCAAAACTAGAAAAAATTAAAGAAGTTGTAAAAATAAAGAAATAAGTGATTTTATTCAAGACTGTGTCTGGGATCTAAACCAACTGCCCGGTTAAGACATTCCTTTGTACTTCTATATAATTCACTCTCTCTTCTGTCATAACGCTTTTCTGGTCTATTATTATCACTGCTACTTGTTTGATGATAATCGGGATTTAGGTCAATGCCAGAGGATTGCCTTTTTCTATTTTCACCTGCTCTACAACTTCCTCTATGATAATGTCTGTGTCCGTGATGTTCTGTTTTTTTAGGGCGATTACAATAATGTCCATTTGACATTTTCTATTCTACCTCCTTATTTTCCAAAGCCATGGGTTCATCCCCGCTATTATCTTTTTGATTAAAAGCCAGAACAAGACAAGCAACGGGTTTTATGAAACCTTACTGCTTGAACTGTTTCACAAATTTGGAGATAAATGTAAATGTGCAATTTCTGTTACAGAATGTCCAAAGATGTGAATTTAACATAGTTAAATATTTGGTGATTTGTGTTTTTAAAGATTATACTTTATTTTTTTGAAGCGTTGGAGATGAAGAAAAATGATCAGAAAAACGGGGCTTTTTCACATTCAGAAATGCCTTTGGCATTTCTAAAATGTGCATGATAAAGGTTTTCTTTGCCCATTTTCAAGACGTAAGACGCACCTATGAAAATTTTCCAAGTGCGTCATGGTTTTGGAGGCAAAGAAAACTGGACACAACATAAGATGTAGAAGATTTTTCAGGCTCTCCATCCAAAAATGGAGGCTGAAAAATCATGCTTGAAGTGAAAGAAACCAAAAACACACCCCATGGGAAAATATTTAAATATTTTCATGAGAAATAATACTATGAGGAATATAGCGGACATCATTGTTTATGCATTTCTTTTTAGTATTATAGTATGGGTTTTGGCTAAAGCATTTGGTTTAATAAATTCTCCAGCTTTGGTTGAAATGTATCCTTATATAGCATTAGCTATAACAGCCACGGTAGCATATTCTAAATTAACATACAATCAGGCAAAATTATCAACTGATCAGAAACATATGATGAAATCCGTGGAGCAGATACCTCAGATACTTGAAAGGCTCACGAGAATTGAAGCCAAGTGCGAGGAACGGTGCAGAAAAAGGAAATGAATCAAGTATGATTCTTGAAGATATTGATAACAGTATAATGACCTGCTGATGAAGGAGCAAATTTCTCATTGATAGATATTCTGCATCAGATGATTTTTATACGCTCTTATTTCCATACTTAGATCGTGCAAACATTCTCCAACGTCTTCATAGAATGAACCATCTTCCGGCCGAGGAAAATTACCTAATCTCCAGAGCTCATCAGCTACCTTACTTAAATATAATTCTGAAAAAGATTTTTCACGTCTTCTGAACTCTATTTTAGCACCTTCATCATTACCTGAAGCTCCGCTGCCAGATATTTTTGTATTTTAATAAATACATCTGTTGCATCTTGTTCTGCATCGTATACATACAGCATTCAAATACTTATTTCAAAAGCTTTAAATACTTTTCGTTTATACTACGTCATGGTGATACAAGTGGTATTTGGTACCGGTCTTGATATTGCAATAGGAGCTTTGCTGGTAACAGCTTTGTTAACCTATGCAGGTATCAGGAAATTGGAAAAGCCACTCGCTTGGATAACAGCAGGTGCTTTGCTGTTTGTTGCAGCTGATGTAACAGCAGTTGGCACTGGCACAAACCTGGGCGGTTACACATTGGGCATTATAAGTTTTCTAAGCCCATTGTTAGCTATACTGGGTTTCATAGCTATCCTTGTTGGTGGTGTTTGGGCTGCTTATAAGCTTGTAAAAGCTTAAGAGCAGCGAAAATGTGACGACTTCTAAAGTCTGAGTTTTTTCTTTTTATTTTTATATTTATCGATAAAATATGGTGGAATATAGATGACATATAGAAAACAACTGACAATTGAAGAGAAAGCAGATTATGCATCAGCTCTCGTTCTATTAGATACAAATCGGACTATATCAGAAGGAAAAAAAATGGGTTATGCTGCTACTGATTTAGTTGAGAATGGAAGCGATACATTATGGTCCAATAAATTAATAGACATGGATGAGTCAATGAGCTACGCCTTCGGTATCGAAGATTTAGAAAATGTTAGTCGTAATGTTAAAGAGCTTTCTCATTATTATTTAGAATGTATAAATGACAGGCACAAAAGAGTTATGAAACTCAGAGGAAAGCAACTTGATGATGGATCATTATTCAAATCCTTAACTCCGCTAGCTTTTAGGGAATATATCAACTTCTAACGCAGCAACGAGTTTCTCAACTTTGTGCGGGACTTCGCTAAATTTTTTTCGATTG